>NZ_VFTK01000015.1:0-161354 GCF_006439495.1 Mesorhizobium sp. B3-1-8 | reverse complement strand
CTCCGATCCCACTACAGGATCGGCAACCTCACAGATCGCGATCACTCCCGAAAGGTGGCCCCAAAACACCGCTTACCCAGAAGGGAAAGTGGGCTTCTTCTGGATCGTCGTCGATCGCAATTGCCGCGATGCCATCTTGGCCGACGCCATAGGACTTGCCGATGCAGAACACTATGGCGAGCTGCTCACCCATCCGGGTGGACACTTCGATTATTGGGAGACGATGAAGCAGCGCGGCCCGGCCTGGTTGCGCGGCAAAAAGCTGAGCGCTCAGCTGCTCCAAACTGAATATGAGGACTGGCCGCGCGGTCGAGTGGTTTTTTCGCCCAACGAGGCATGCTTTTTCGTCTATGCCGATGCAAGGATCAAGACTAGAGCGCGAATAGCGCTAGTACGGGCAGCGTTTCAGATTTCTGATGTCAACCTTATGATAAGGGAAGACAGTCATTACCGGCCTCTTTCGCCCTCGATCATGCTATGCGATGACTGAGACCTGCCCCTGTCCGCAGCCGCGATCCTCCACGTTAGGATTTGGCTTTGCGCCTCAAAGGCTGTTTTTTGGCCGGCACGGGCGCTGCCTTCCTTCCTAAGCCGAAGGATTTTGCCATCGCAGCGCGCGTAGCAGAGTAACTTGGCGCGACCATTGGATAGTCCTTTGGCAACCCCCATTTCTCGCGATATTCCTCTGCTGACAGATTGTGAGCTGTGCGCAGGTGACGTTTCAAGGCTTTGTATTTTCTGCCATCCTCGAGGCTGATTATGTAGTCCGGAAACACGGAGCGCTTTGGATTGACCGCCGGCTTCTGCGGTTCCTTCTGCGCTGGGGCCGGATTGTTTACCTGTGACAAGGCCGAATTCACACTCGCAATAAGATCCGGCAGCCCGGCGACAGGAACGGCATTCCTCTGCACGTAGGCAGCAACAATATCCGTCGTCAGTTCAATCAGACTTATTTGATTTTGATCCACCACTGTTCAGTTCCCTCGGCCCCGCGATTTGGGCAATTGATATCGGCGTTAATGGACACGAGAGTCCAATAGGAGGTTGAAAAATTCTCGTCAATGCGGACCATCGGCCACAACGCTCAAAATGAGATACTAAAGCTGGTGATCGAACGGCTGCTACAAAGCCTAGCCAACGGTTCATTCGAGCTGGTTGCCGCAAAAACCTCAGCTAAGTCTCAGCAGGTCATTAGTCTATTCTCTGTCCATCGTTAAGGTAATTGTTCCGACTAGTGCCAACAATATGCAGAGATATAGATAACGTCGCGAATCGACTGGACTTCCGCCAAAAAGCAAGCATTGGTTTGGTGGCTAGGCGAGGTCAGCAATGCGGAAAACACGGGGTGCAGTATCGAACGAAACAACGATCGACGCGCTTCGCCAGCATTTATTCGACATCGAGCCGGAGCTCGGAATGCTGGAAGGTGTCGTGGCAATACTCCAGTCACTTAGCACTACAGCGGATCATATTGAACCCCTCGCCCTAGCGCCGCTTGCCCATTTGAGCGCGGAGGCCTTGGAAAAGGTTTGGGCATCGTGGCGGCAGGCCATGGCTGCCTGCTCCAAAAAGGCACGGGCGCAATGAACGTGCGAGATCAAGGACACAACCGCAAAGCAAGAATCCTACTTAGCGGTGTTGGTGCCGGCTGCGTGCGCGAACTCGGCCAAGGACGTCAGTGTTTGTCACTCGTCGCCGGACGAATCCTGGTCCTTCCGCAGCAAATCGGCTGGATCAATCTCCAGCACCCTGGCGATCTTCTCGATCGCGCTCAGGCTCGCGTAATACCGGCCGCGCTCGAGCAGGCTGATATAGGTCCTGTGCAGCTTAGCCTCATGGGCAAGGTGCTCCTGGGAAAGATCCTTCGCCTCCCGTGCGGCTCGAAGATTGCGAGCAAAACGCTGCCGTATGTCCATCGGACGCACCACAGCCGCTTGCAGCGCATACTCGCCACAGAGTATACTCTACAATCCCACCCTACGCCGCATCTCAGCGGCAAATCCAACGCATTTTGAAGCCAACTCGGAGGAAGCATGACTGACTGGTATTATGAAGAGAACGGAACGCAGCGCGGGCCGGTTAAGGAGACGGACCTCGCCACGATGTTCGCGAACCGGTTCTTGCCGATAGAGGCCAGAGTTTGGTCGGCGGATCTCGGATCAGAATGGACGCCGGCTAGCCAGACCAAATTTAGGGACAGCGCTTCTGCCACGCCTCCGCCTTTGCCGCCTTCATCTGACGTGCAGCAGGGCCAAGCGGCTGCGACAGTGCTATCGCCTTTCGTGGGCCAGCGCCCGACGCCGAAGCTCGGCACATATTATGCCGAGATGCTGGCCTACTCACCTCTTGCCATTCTGTTGATCGATGTCACTGCCAAGGCGGCCAAAGTCGATCCGAACGCCAGCGACTTCAGCAACGCTTCTCAACTCTGGTTGACCTTGGCCACCATCGCCGTGTGCCTTCTCGATGTGAGGCAGCTCAATCGGAGGGGCCTCAATCCAGGCAAGCGCTGGATCGCCCCCTTCCTGCTGCTTACGCCGATAGGATATTTTTGGCGACGGGCCGCAATCCTCGGCGGCGGCTGGCGTTATCTTTGGATCTGGCTCGGCTGCATGCTGGCGCTCCTCATCGGCGAGGTCGCCTTCGTCATCGACGTATGAGACCTGTCAACCGCGAACCATCGATCCGATCCACCGAACAGAACCGCTGACATGTCAGATCCACAATCCGAATTCCTGACGGTGTTGCTTATCGCAACGATTATTTTCTTGATCCCGAGTATCATTGCCTTCCTGCGGCGCCATCCCAACCGCTGGATGATCTTCCTCCTTAACACCTTTCTCGGCGCCACTGGCATCGTCTGGTTCGGCTGTCTGATCTGGGCATGCAAGGCCATTCACATCACAGCTAACCCGAAAGGAACCAATGGCGGCGAATCCGGCCTCAACTTGGCCGCCAACGACATTCGGCGGGTTCGGTTGGAGAATGCCCCGGCGCCGCGGCCACTTGCGTCGCGGCCTCCAGGCGAGGACATGCTCAATCGGCTGGAGCGCCTCAAAAAGCTGCGCGACGACGGCGCCATCGACGCCGAGCAATTTCAACGAATGCGAGATGGGATTGTCGGGACGGGTTGATCCCGCTCCGACAGTCTTCAAGCGACGAGATTTGAAAAGGCATGATCGTATGCGCGTACTTTCAACCGTCTTAGCATTCGTACTGCTCGCCAGCGAGGCGTTCGCCTTTGGCAACGATGATCACTGGGTCTCGGGGTCTGGACAGGGCTTTGACGAGGCAATCATCACCCACGGCCCGGGCAACGAGATTCTGGTGACATGCAATCGCGGGGCCACCGATCCAGGCGGCACCGGAATCACGATCAAAATCGGCGGTCGAGAAATCAACGGGCCGCTCACCATGCTCTTTGACGGATCCAAATCGGTCAGCCCATACACCGGCGTTATCACCACTGACAATCGAGCCGGTATCTCCTGGTATCAAGAGGTTATGAAGCAGCTGGTTAGCTCTCGATCCGTAATGGTTGTCATTCCCAGCATAGCGCCGGTCAGATTCAGCCTAAGGGGGGCGAAGAAGGCCATCGGCACCCCTTGCGCGCCTGACCTTTGGAGGTAGGCGCCCAAGTAATAACTGACCGCCCTTCGAAAAACCAGCCAGCACCAGCCCAGGTGAGCAGTCGTCACGTACCGAGACGGAAAAGCGATATGAAACCAATCTACGGACTGATTTTCACGATTGTTTTCGCTACCGCAGCTTTCGCTGGCAACAAACATCCGGTGTTGGCTGGAGGAGAATTGAAGTTCGTTGCGGACTACTGCCACTTCAGGCTGACGCCAGCAGGAAAAGCCTTCCTTGCAAAGTCGCGCGAAAGGGATCCTGGCCTCTTCGATGCGCAGTACGCCAGCGAAGAAAAAGGCCTCACATTCGACGACAACAACAACGTTATTGATGGGCTCGACTGTGAAAACGGGTACGGCAAGTTCCTGAAAGGAGGCTCCTGGTATCTCGGCTTCCAACCATTTTTCGAACTACCGCCAGAATGATTTGAGGCATGAAGCAATGGGAACCAAGCGCCCTGCTTGGGACAGTTACGGGCCGCATCTGCCTGGTTAAGTCGTCCGAGTGAAGGAGGTGATCCCGCTCGAACGGCGCCTTGCAGTTCCCACAGCGCGACAACCGAGCCACGTCCCAATGGAGCTATAGGCTGAATGAGAAAGACCAATTTCGAAACAGCATCCTTCAATGAGAGCAGCCTGTCACGTGTGTGGCATCACACGCACAACAGTAACATCGGGCTCATTACCGCATTCCAAAAAGCTGCAGCAACCCAGGAAAACCCAGAACGTAACAGCGAGCTCGCTGCGGCCATACGCGGCCGTTTTGGCTATATCAAAGTGCGTGGTCGGCTCGTTGCGGAGAACGGTGTAGACACGGGAAAAAGCATTGATGATGAGAGTTTCCTCCTTGTCGGCAACAGCGACGACAGCGGCAACATGCTCGGCTTCCTGCGACAGCAAGGCCAGCGATTCGAGCAGAACTGTGTTCTGTACAAACCGCACAACAATGAGAATGCATATATATTAGGCACTCGCGAGGGCGGGTTTCCGCGGCTCAGACAGAAGCACAAGGCTGGCCTCTGGCATCCGAACAGAATGGCAGAGTACTACCCACTGTTGTTCGGCGCTGAGACCGTCGAGGGTGGTGACAAGGTGGCATGCCACTACGCCGAATTCAGGTTCTACAGGCCCCTCAGTTTCTTTTCCCGCGTTGAGGCGGAATTCTGATGTTTCTGCCATAGGACAGTCGGTCGCTATGAGCATCGAAAGGGACGTGTTCTGAGACAATAGACGAGGCACGCACCTCGCGACGTTTGCCTTTCGAAACAGCTGTCTCCGAATCTGAAATGGGGCCGGGAGGTGACGGTCTGGTTTCGAGTTCGGACGTGGCGATAGCTGCCAATCGCCGGACGTTTGCTCGAATGGCCGGTCTGGGTAATTCGAGCACACTATATGCTCTTCGCCACGTTGGGACCTAACCAGCCTTTAGGCCAGTTCCCCGGGAGGTGTGCCGGCCGGCAATGCGATCGGAGGTTCAATCCCGCCACTGCAACGAGAAATAGGGCAGTCACGTGGCCTTGAGATTGCGTCCGGATGCATCCATGTCTCGGGTGCGCGAAACATGAAGCGGACGCGATTGCCTGGTCATTTTTCGACGTCCGTCACTCTATCAGCGAACCGCAAAGCAAGGATCGACCGCAACTCTTCTCTGCCTCTGGCCACCTGCGACACCAGTAGGTCCGCAGGGATTTCAAGAGCGCTCGCGGCATCGGAGTAGGAAAGACCTTCGACCGCGACAAGCACAAGCGCTGCGCGTCGTTCGGGCGCGAGTTGCTGAAGTGCTGAATGCATTTCCGCCGAAGCGACCCTGTCGATCTGCGACGGCTGGGCGATCACATCTACGATCTCCGGCGTCGTCTTCGCCACTTGCGCGTTGCGTTTGCCGCATCGCGACTGGTCCAGGAACCGATGATAGATGATGGTGAACAGCCGGTGGGGTGAAGATCTACCAAACGCGCTCTTCCCCATCCTTGAGCGGGCTTGTTCGAGGCTGTTGTGCACGAGATCGTCGGCGGCACCGCAGTCTTGCAAGAGCGCGCGCGCATACCGGCGCAGTCGTGGAATGTCCTCTGTGATCTCTCGCCCGTGACCGCTCAAGCTCTGATTTCGTCGATCGAGTGGCAGCGCTGAGCTTATGGGTCTATGCATGTCGTTTATCCAACCGCCGCCGCCCTTGGACAATCTAGCCCTCAGGCGGTTTTGTTTAGGCCACTCGGGGCATTTTTTGTATCGCCGTTCGAAGCGGCAATCTGTTCGTGGTGGCGGATCACTTCGCAGATGACGAAGTTCAGGAACTTTTCCGCGAAGTCAGAATCGAGATTTGCGTCCTTTGCCAATTCGCGCAGACGGGCAACCTGCTGCCGTTCACGCGCGGGATCAGCTGGCGGCAGCCCATGCGTCGCCTTCAGCACGCCGACCGCTTTCGTGCAGCGGAAGCGCTCAGCCAGCATATGGACGAGCGCGGCGTCGATGTTGTCGATCGAGGCGCGACAGTCTGCCAGAACGACGCGCGCATCGGCGCTGTCCTTTTCCTTGATCATCGTGTGCTCACTTTCAGCGTCCGTTGATTGTCTATTAGCTATGCCGTCGCGTTAGCCGTCCACACCGGCATATCAACGGGAACTCGTCCCGATGCTGATTTGGGGCGGACGATGTCGCACCCGAGTGAGCAGATCAGCTTCTCGCCCGGAATCGTTCTCGAACAGGCCCAAGCTGTTTGCCCGCAAGCGGGCAAGGCCTAGCACGCTGTCGATGAACGGCGTCGGCACCCCTACGACCAGGCCGATGTCGTGAATGACTGTCAGCAACGTATCGATCTCGACCGGCTTGCGAAGTTCGACATCCTGCAACATCGACATCTTGAACGCGCCGAGCGTCCGGATCTTTTCAATCATCATCGAGACGGGTGGATTGTCCGACACGCCGATCGCGGTGCCTATTTGTGCCGCCTCTTCCATCATCGAGACACAAAGCCGGTGAAGCAGCGGATCGCCGATGATACGATCGGATGTCGCTGTGGTCAGCAGGCTGATGGGATTCATGCTGAGGTTCGCCCAAAGCTTGAGCCAGATCTCACGCCGGATATCGAGGCTCTCCCGGCAATCGAAGCCGGCATCGCAGAGCCAGTCGGCAAGGCGTCTCAACCGAGGTGTCAGCCTGTTGTCCGGCTCACCGACAAAGAGCCGGCGGCCGCTTTGATGACGGACAATGCCGGGCTCATCGACGGAGGCCGCAACATACACCGCACAGCCGATCACGCTGGTTGCGGGGATGGCCTGGGCGATCATGCCACCTGGATCGATTGCCTCGAATTGATATCCGGCAAGGGCGCCGTTGGCGTTAAGGAAAAACCACCAGGGCAGACCGTTCATCGCCGTGACCACGGCCGTTTCAGATCCAAGCAATGGACCGATGCGCCGCGCAATATCCGGCATTGAAGGTGCCTTCGCCGCAACGATCACATAGTCTTGCACGCCAAGCTCTGACGGATCATCGCTGACCCGAACGGATGTCCGTAACACTTCGCCGTCGATCTTAAGCTGGAGCCCCCTGCCCTTAAGAGCTGCGAGGGTCTGACCTCGTGCCACCATGCTTACCCTGGCGCCACAGCGCGCGAGAAGAGCGGCCATCGTCCCGCCTATGGCGCCGGCGCCGAAAATGCAGATTTTGGGTGAAGCGGGCATAAGATGTATCTCGCCTGTTGTCATTTGGGTGCTGCAAACGAGGCTAGATCGCCGGCGGATGAGCGTCATGAGCCTGCCGCGCACCTTCACAGGTATGAGCGCGCACTGCTTGCCGGGCCGCCGCTCGCTTTCGGAACTCGTGTGGGATATCGAGCCAGCCAAGCACGAGCCTTCCAGCGTTCCGCATTCTCGTCAGCCGCTTCTTTCAGGCCGGCAAAGCCCCCTTGGCATATGGTGACGCGCGTGCCCGTTGAGACAGGTTCCAGAAGAAATGCAATTGTCGTTTCCGCCGGCCGAGCGATGGATGATCCCATTCGCTCTTTCGCGTCAGTACCATCCTGCGTGGCGCTTCAATCTCGATGAATTCTGTCGTGGCAGAGGTTAGGTCGCCAAATGACGAAGGTCATGTGCGGTGTGCGTACAATCGCTGGTACCGGCACGCACTAACCCGCCGAGGCGAGCACATGCTTGTCAGGCAGTGCTGCGCAACTGATCGGCCGCATAACCAGCAATCTGCGCATATCCGTGCACGATCGCTTTGCGCTCCTCAAAGGGAGCGACTTCCTCGATATCGGCATTGGATCCCGAAAGCCGCGACACAACAAAATCGATCACGCGTTCCGGACCACCCTGGCGATTGCTCATGACGACAGAGTTAGCCTTGTCGCGCCGCTCCTGCTCGTACGCAACGAGTGCCCCGGCCACGTCGCCATTGGCTCTTACAAGCTGCACGGCGAGCGATTTCGCATCGAGGATCGCTTGCGCCGCACCGCTACCGCCATAGGGATACATCGGATGGGCGGCGTCGCCCATCAGCGTCACGCGACCAAAGCTCCATCGAGACAAGGGATTGCGATCGCACATGGCATATTCCCAGATATTCTCCGTGGCCGAGGCGAGCGCGTGGACGTCGAGATCGGGGACGATGAAGGTCTCAAGCATTTTTAGGCAGCGCGCGCGATCAGCCCGGCCTTGCCATTCTTGACGCCGATTCAATGGGCTGCCGTCTTCCGCCGCTCGATGAACCAAAACCCAGCTTGTAAGCAATGTGCCATCCGTCTCGCCGGCAGCTATCGGACACAGCACAAGGCGTGAGTCATTCGATCCCGCTATCACTGCCGTCGCCGAATTTTGACCAGTTCGCCGTGCCGCGCCACATCAGGCGCCCGCTCCAGCGTGGCATGCCCTCGTCGGGAAACAGGATTCGGCGAAGCTGGGAATGGATGCCGTCACCACCGATCAGAACATCGCCTTTCACGGCGAACCGTTCACCCGATGCGGAAACAAATTGCGCTTGGACTTGGCCATCCGTTTCGTACCAGGACGCAAAGGTGCGATCGACATGAACGCGACCGGGGGCTCGTGCTTCGAAGGCGTCATGAAGCAGGCGCTGCAGTCGGCCGCAGTGGATCGAGATTTGCGGATACGGCAGGCCCGCGCGCCGTCCGCGCGGCTCGTCCCACACAGTAAGTCCCTGAGCCGTGCGATAGAAGAGGTGGTCTGGTGCAATGCCAGACTGCTCCAGCACCGCAAGCAGGCCGATCTCATCGAAAGATGCGATTGCCTGAGGCATCAAATTGATGCCCACACCCAATTCCTGGATCGCCGCCGCCTGCTCGAACACCTCGCAGCCGATGCCGTGCTTGTTCAGAAAAAGCGCGGTGGTTAATCCTCCAATACCCGCACCGATGATGATCGCCTTCAAGGGATGTGGACGGGGCTCCTCATGTGAAGACGTGCGGGTGACAACGCGTTTTCCTGGCGTAACCTCTGTCCGCTCATCCTCACGCTCATGACCGTTCGAAAGTTCATTGACGGTTTTTTCGGGGTTCATCGTGCTTGCCTTCCTGTTTGCCGCGACGACCAGCCTTCCGAAGACGGCATCGAAATTGTGTGATCAACAATTTTCGGGAGTCAGTTCGACGCGGCCACGAGACTGTGCTGGCATTCATCCCTGCCCCCGAGACCTTGGCCTGCATCAGCCGTCAGTGCCAGCAATGCCTTCCGATCGGTCTTGCCAAGGCCATTGCGCGGAATCGACGGGACCACCTGCAGGCGCTCCGGCATCTTGTAGTCCGCGAGCTGTGTGCTCGCCGCGTCGAGGATGTCATTCTCGATTCCCGGGCGGAAGTCGTGCTCCAATTGCACGAAGCCGACGACGCGTTGTCCAAGAATATCGTCTGGAATTCCGGCGACGGCGGCGTCCCGGACCGCGGGGTGGCTGGCCAGCACAGCCTCGACCTCGACCGGTGAAATGTTTGATCCGCCGCGGACAATGATGTCTTTCTTTCGACCCATGAACCACAGATTGCCCTCTTCATCCTGGCGCATCAGATCGCCGGTCTGATACCAGCCTTCATTCGGCGCACCTTCGATCGCGTCCGGACCATTCCAATAGCCAACGCTGACATTGGGTCCGCGCAGCAGCACTTCACCAACTTCGCCCCGCGGCCCGGTTGCCCCGGCATCATCGACCAGGCGCACTTGAGCGCCCGGAGCAATTCGGCTGATCGGCCCCGGCTGCAGCCCGTAGGTAAGGGTGCCAACCGCCTCACTTGCTCCCCAAATCGAATAAAGCGGCAGGCCGAACTCGACATCGAACTCCAGCTGCAACTGCGGTCGACAAACGTCGCCGGCGGATGCACAGAAACGCAAGGTTTCGACATTCCGCCTGCGCAGCCGCTGAGCTTCCAGCGTAGCTGTCCACATGAACGTCAGTCCGAGCATCCAACCGCATCGGTACTGCTCGATGGCATCCAACACTGCGTCAGGATCGAAACGCTCGAACAACACCATTTGAGCGCCGTGATGCATGCATCCGATGAAGGAGAAAAGCCCGCCGGCATGTACCATGGGACAGGCAATGATCGCGGTACGGCTGCCGTCGACCCCGACATACTTGGTATTCTCGGCAGTTGCCGCCAGCGTCGAGAGGGTATGGATGACGAATTTGGGGATGCCGGTCGTCCCTGAAGTCGCGAGCAGCAGAGCAGGCGCGTCAATGTCGGAAGACACTGGAATTGACACCGGAACGTCCCAGAACAGATCCATCCGCAGCTCTGCCCATTGATGTACGCCGCCATCGTCACCTCGGCTGTCGGTGATAAAACACCGCTCCGGCGGGACTATTGATGAACTCAGAGTCCGAACCTCGCCGTAGAGATCGGCGTGCCCGACATAAAGTGTCGGCTGCAAACGCTGCAGCATGGCGTTGAGCTCGGGAGCCTTGAACCTGTTGTTCAGCGGAGCGGCGATGGCTCCAAGGTGAAAGCAGGCATAAACCGCCACGGCCAATTCGGGACAATTCGGCAGATGGAGCGCAACGCGATCACCCTTCTGAACGCCGCGTGCAGCCAACCCGTGCGCCACGCGACGCACTTCTCCCGCAAACCGGCCCAAGGTCCATTGGTCGCCGGCGGCGATGAACGCCGTGTCGTTTTGATTTCTTGCAGCTCGATCATACAATGTCTGGATCAGTGTCATAAACATCTCCTGTGATACGCGAACGCAGGTTTGTGCCTCAGCGCTATGCGATGAGGCCGGCGCGGTCGGCCACGTGTTCGAGCTCGACCGGCGTGCCGGCCCAGATCGTGCGGACGTGCTCGGTGATCAGCTCGATCGGCCAGTTCCACCACGCGATCCGCAGCAGCCGCTCGATGTCGTCGTCGGAGTAGCGACGGCGGATCAGCCGTGCGGGGTTGCCTCCAACCGTCGCGTATGGCGGCACATCGGAGGCGACGACCGCCCCGGCGCCGATGATCGCCCCATCACCGACGGTCACGCCGGGCATGATCACCGCGTCGCGCCCGATCCAGACGTCGTTGCCGATCACCGTGTCGCCGCGGCTCGCGATCCTGGGCAGCAGGTCGGCGGTGAGTTCGAGCCAGTCGCCCCCGAAGACGAAGAAAGGGTACGTGGTCGAACCGAGGATCGGGTGGTTGGCCGCCGACAGCAGAAAGCGGGCGCCGCTCGCAATCGCACAGAAGCGTCCGATGATCAGCCGCTCTGGCCCCGCCGTGTAGAGCACGTTGCGGATCTCGAACGCGGTCGCGTCATCGGCGTGATTGTAGTAGGTGTACTCGCCGACCTCGATCTTCGGCGAGGTGACGAGGGGCTTCAGGAACACCGTGTTGCGCTCCTGGCCGTCGATCATACCTGGGATGACGATGTGGGTGGGATCAGGCGGCATTTTGTTGCTCCTTTTGTCGACGGTGATCGGGTGCTGTAGCGTCGCCGCAACTGCGCGAGCTTCGCGCCCGTCAGGTTGGATGTCGTGAGCCGGTGGCGCACATTCGCCGGTATTGACACGCACCACCCGAACGCTACCAGGATCAAAGTCTGTTAGACGGACACTTGGGCGCCGGGTTACTTGTAAAAAATATAGTCGGCTGTGTAGTCGACGCGCTGCTCTGTTCCGACGGTCCGACATGCGCCGGTCGGCCCGGCTCCGCCAGAGGTGTTGACCCGTTGGACAAAACGCACGCCGGCAAATGTCCCCGAGGCTGGGGATTGGGTCGACAACAGCAGCCAGGCAACTGCGCCCGCTTTCGGAGCGGTTTCGCTTGCCAATACCTTGCCGGCGATCTTCGAGCCGTCGTTGGCTTCCCAGGTCGGACCGGCATAATGCTTGGCGAACGGCTTGCCATGTGCATCGACAAGTTCGGCCTCAGGAGATTTGAAGGCCCATTCGTTTGCGGATCCGTCGTGGCTGCAGACATATATCTGAACGCCCTTGGCCGCATATTTGCCGACCAGTGTGCTTCCCTGTGGAGGCTCGAGCTTGGCGGGAATGCCTTGAGCGACCGCTGAAACCGTTAAGAGCACAAGAACAGCAACAGTGCGGCCGAGAATGGACTCGATAACCGTCGGCATGGGAAGCCTACTTTCTTGAAGGATCGCTTTTCAATATGCAGCGGATTCTCGTGGTTGGCGGTGCCCGGCACGATTGCGTCGCCTTCTTTGCCATCACGTCCATAGGCCTTTCGCGCTCCAATCCGGCCCTGCGTTTTGCAGAGACCGGATCGAAGGGACTGAGCGAGTGGATCACGAGCAGGCGTGACGGATTCCATGCCGCCCAAGATATGTACCGGTGGCAGGGTCAAAGGAACGATACAGCCTCTCGCAGTAGGCGGAGGTGCTGTCGTCATACGCCTGGTAGCTGCCCGGCCCCCAGAACGGGCCAAACCCAAAAAAGGCGTCTGAGCCGTCATGTCCGCGGAAATCATGCAAGTGGCGCCTGTGGCCGGAGCCATAGTGGCCAGCCATGCCCCTGCCGTGATTGGCGCCATTGCTCATGAAAATTGAAGGGGCGCTACCGCCACGCTCGCCACCATGACCCATGCCGCCATGCTCGCCACCCATGCCGCCGCGAGCCATCGACGCCGTCGCCGAGCCGATGGCCAGCACCGAGCCCAATGCGATTGCCGCAAAGATTGCTGTTGAGTTTCTCATAACATACTCCTTCGAGGTTGAAGCCTCCCGACCGGTCTCCTCCCGGTCCTGGGCGCGCCTCCGCGGACGGACGGTCCCATCCTCCGCGCTGGATCACATGAATGAGGGAAGTTAGATCGCTGCAGGCTGGACGTCGTGAGTTGACGACGCACTTTCGCCAGTCCGCTCGCGCACTAATTGATCGAGTTCTTCTGAATGGGCGCCTGGCGCTTGACCGAACCGATGACGAAACCTCCGGGCGAAATGTGCATAGTCGCGAAAGCCGCTGGCGTAGGCGATTTCGGCGAGAGGCTGGTTCGTTCCCAGCGAGGCCCGGCGTTGCACAAGACGCGCGGCATGATCCAGGCGAAGCGAGAATACGAATTCACTGCAGGTCGAGCCACGCTCGGTGAAGAGCTTCTGAAGATAGCGCAGCGATATCCCCGCTTCCGCCGCCACTTCGTTGGGACCGAAATCCGGATCGGCAAACCCTTCCTTGACAATGCCACAGATGCGCCGGAACAGCGTGTCCGAATGTCGTGAACCGAGGGAGGGGTCGGGCGGCGCAAATAGCGCGCCGACGAGATCATAAACGGCCAGTTTCATGTAGGAATCGGCCGGCGACAAGGTCGATGCCTCGACGTCATCGGCCGCCCGAATGAGATTGAAGAGCAGGCGCCCGGCAGGCGTTCCGCCGGGCCGGTAAAGCCCGCCCTGTGGCTCGAATCCAAGGTGGGACACAAGCGACTGGCGTGGCAAGCTGAGAGCGACAGTATTCCATGGTTCGCCGTTGTCGGTGCTGTATGCTACAGGCCGAGACGCATCGACGAGCGCAACATCGCCTGCAGCGAGCCGCACGGCTTGATCGTTGTGGACCATCGCCAACTGGCCACAGGGAGCAAAGAGTGCGAAATAGTGGTCTGCGCCATCGCGCCGAACATCTTGATTGGTTCGTTCGACCCGTGGAGCATTGGAGCCAATATCTAATGCCGTAATGCCGCGGACGCTGACGGGTCGCACCCAACCCGAGAAATGATCGGGTGCGATACCTTCCGAGTAGTATCGCCCACATCCAGTGCGAAGCGTATCTCTCCATTCCTCGAAATCCGATTGCAGCGTTCCGGAAAGATCGTCACTTTGAAACATGATCGGCTCCACTAGGCGGCTCTCTGCTTCGAAACGCCTTAGGTAAGGCCCTTCTGCCATCCGAGTCGGCGAAATGTCGGAGACGTGATGAATTGTGACCCGAGGCTCCAAGTCTCGGCCGTCGCGAATGTCGCCTGCCTCACGGGTATGCTCGAGGCAATCGCGTTCAGCGAAAAACCCACACGCAGGCATTGCCGGACGCATTTGACAGGGCCGTGTCGGCAATAAGGTGCGCGCCGGTACCGACTTCTGTGCGCTTCACGCCCACGACATTTACCCGCCACCACCTTACGCCTCGCTCCCTCAATTCAACAGCGTTGAAAGGGAAAACACATGGCCGACGACAAGATCCTGAATGTCGAAGTTCTGAATTTTTCAAAGCCAGCCGTCCGGCGCATTGCCCCGCCGCCTTACAGGGATGATGGACGTCGAATGCTTGACGGAAACGTGCAGCCTAAGGCGGGTCACACCGGTTCGACGGCTGCCGATTTTCCCTCCCGCGGCACGGGTCTGGTGAAATCCGCCAAGAATTTGATGGCTTGGCTCAGGCATCGGCGTCGGGTTCGTCGCGACATCATTAACCTGATGCAATTGGACGACCGCCTGCTCGCGGACATCGGCCTAAGTCGCGGAGAGGTCCTTTACGCAGCCGTTCAGCACGGCCGCCTGCCGGAGCGCAGCAACCGGGCCCGCCTGACTAAATAGTGCGCTGTCGGACCGCTCATCATCATTCGGATCTCGGTCCGACCGGGACGACGGCGAAGCTCACCGCTTCCCATCCTCAAGAATATCCCCACACACGGAGATCCAGCATGACATCGGGAAGAGACATGAAAACCTCTGAGCTCGATGCTCGCATCCACGCCAACCAGCGCCAACTCAGGACCGATATCCGACCTTCCTACGATTTCATCGTCTGCGGATCCGGCTCATCCGGCTCGGTGGTAGCGCGCCGCCTGGCTGAGACCGGCGACGCCTCCGTGCTGTTGCTGGAAGCCGGCGGGACCGACGACGTGCAAAGCGTCTGGGACCCAGGACAATGGCCGGCCAATCTCGGCACGAGGCGTGACTGGGGTTTTGAAGCCTTGCCCAACCCTTCGCTCAACGGCCGCCGGCTGCCGCTCTCCATGGGCAAGGTGCTGGGCGGCGGCTCGAGCATCAACGTCACCAACTGGGCGCGCGGGCACCGGAACGACTGGGATTATTTCGCTGAAGAAGCCGGCGATCCGGGTTGGGGCTATGATGCCGTTCTCGGCATTTTTCGGGGCATCGAGGACTGGCAAGGGACACCGGACCCGCTGCGGCGCGGAAAGGGCGGTCTCGTTTATGTTGAGCCGGCGCGCGATCCGCATCCTGTGGCGCCGGCCGTGGTGGACGCCGCCCGATCCGTCGGCATTCCGACCTTCGACGATCACAACGGCCAGATGATGGAAGGCAACGGCGGTGCCGCCTTGTTCAATCTGCGCATCCGCGACGGCCGGCGTCAATCGGTCTTTCGCACCTATACCTATCCTTATATGGATCGGCCGAACCTGACCGTCCTCACCGGCGCCCTGGTGACGCGCGTCATCCTGGAGGGTAAAAGCGCCGTCGGGGTGACGTTTGTCCACAAGGGTGTTATCCATCGGATCAAGGCACGCTGCGAGACAGTTCTTTCGCTCGGCGCCATCAATACGCCCAAGGTGCTGATGCAATCAGGCATTGGCGATGAGCGCCAGCTGAGCGCGGCCGGCATCGAGGTTGTGCAGCATCTCCCGGGCGTGGGGCGCAATTTTCAGGACCACATCGCGGTTCCCTGCGTCTTCGAATATCGGACGCCGCTGCCTCTTCACAACAGCGGCGGAGAGACGACCTTTTTCTGGAAAAGCGATCCCTCGCTCGCCACCCCGGATCTGCAGGGGCTCGTAGGAGAGTTTCCGTTCTCGACTCCGGAAGTCGCCCATTTCGCGCCGCCTCCAGGCTCCTGGACGCTGCTGGCCAGCCTGGCACGCCCTGGCAGCCGCGGCAGATTGCGGATCACCGGGCCAAAGCCGTCCGATTCCATCGAGATCGCAGCCGACACGCTTTCCGATCCCGCCGACATGAAGGCGTTGCTCCGTGGGGTCGAGCTATGCCGCGAGATCGGCAACTCGTTGGCCATGAGGCCGTTCGTGAAGCGCGAGGTCATGCCCGGCAATCTGACGGGAAGCGCGCTCGAAAGCTTTGCTCGAGATGCCGCCTCGACGGTCCATCACCAGACCTGCACGGCGAAGATGGGGCGCGATGAGATGTCCGTCGTGGACGGTCGTCTCAAGGTCTATGGCATCGACAATCTGCGCATCGCCGACGGCTCGATCCTGCCGCGAGTGACCACTGGCAACACCATGGCGCCCTGCGTGATCATCGGCGAGAAGGCCGCGTCGTTCATCAAGAGCGCAGCGAAACTCGGGGAAGAGAACGGGGCACGCCAAATCCCGACTTAGGGCTTTCCGCGCAAGGAAGGCTCCTGAGATAAGGCGTCGTGAGCCCACGACGCCTGATCTTGATTCCCTGCGCCCCGATCAGCTGTCGGTGACACCGAGTTCTGTCGAATGGGCGCCTGGCGGGTGACCGAAGCGATCACGAAATTTTCGGGCGAAATGCGTATAGTCGCGAAAGCCGCAGCTATAGGCGATCTCGCTGAGAGGTTGTTTCGTGCTTAGTGACGCCCGGCGCTGTACGAGGCGCGCGGCTTGATCCAAACGAACCGAAAATATGCACTCGCTGCAGGTCGAGCCACGCTCCGTGAACAACTTCTGGAGATAGCGCAGAGAAATCCCCGCTTCGGCCGCTACTTCGTTGGGACCGAAATCCGGGTCGGCGGCGCCGTCCTTGATGATGCCGCAGATCCGCCGGAACAAAGTTTCCGAATGGCGTGAGCCGAACCATGGGTCGGATGGGGGCAAACAGTGCGCCGACGAGGTCATAGACTACCAATTGCATGTAGGACTCGGCCGGCGACGAGGCCGATCCTTCGGCCTGATCGGCTTCGCGAATGAGATCGAAGAGCAGACGCCCGGCAGACGTTCCGCCCTGTCTGAAAAGGCCACCCTCCGGCTCAAAACCTAGATATGAAACCAACGCCTGACGCGGCAGGGCAAGGGTGACGATATTACTTGGTCCGTCAGCGCAGTATGTCACTGGCCGAGACCCATCGACGAGCGCGACGTCGCCTTGAGCGAACCGTACAGCCTGATCGTTTTGGAGCATCGCCAACTCTCCATTGGCCTGAAAGTGAGCGAAGTAATGGTCTGCGCCATCGAGGCGAGCATCTCGGTAGGTCCGTTCAACCCGTGGAGCATTAGAACCAATATCTAGTGCGGTGAACCCTCGGACGCTGACAGGGCGAACCCAGCCAGCAAACTTATCGGGTTCGATACCTTCCGAGTAATACCGTCCAGACTTTGTGCGGAGCAGATCTCTCCAGGCCTCGAAATCCAATTGTGGCGCTGAGATAGCATCGTCGCTTTGAAACATCTTTGGCTTCATTTTTGTGGTTTCTCTGCATAAACGACTCGCAGCCGGTCTTTCTGCGATCTTTACCGTCAAAATCGCAGAGGCGTGATGAACAGTGAGCGAAGCTCAGCGATCTCTCGGCCTACGCGAACGGTTCCGGCCAATTTGCTAACGGGACGCGCTGCGGAGGCTGCACCTTCCGCGCCGCTCCTTTATCCGAAGCCTCGTCAGGCGCTCTGCCGCCCGGCGGCTTCCAGGATGAGCTGAGCAATCTCATGCGGATGAGAAATCAACGACAAGTGGCTTGCCTTCACCTCTATGGTCTTTGCGTTCATGCGCTTGGCCATGAAGCGCTCTAGATCCGGATTGATCGTGCGATCCTCGCTCGAGACAGCGTACCAGCTTGGCTTCGAGCGCCAGGCCGCTTGCGTAGTCTTTCCGGAGAAAAGCTGGTCCGAGATCGGTGCCTGAGCGGCATAGAGAATGCGCGCCTTGTCGTGCGCGATACCGCCGGCGAAATCCCGCAGGAAAGCCTCTTCTCCGAGCTTGCCATAGCCTCCGGACCAGACAAGGCCGGCGGAGGCCGGCGGCGCAGGGAAAGTCTTGGCGAGCGCCGTATAGTCTTCGGCGGCATCCGGCGCGCGGGCCGCGACGTAGACGAGCGAGGAAACCTTCGGATCGATCCCTGCCTCGGTGATGATCATGCCGGCAAAGGAGTGTCCGACAAGTACGGTCGGTCCTTCCTGGAGCGCGATCGCGCGACGCGTTGCCTCGACGCCCGCCTCCAGGGTGGTCAGCGGATGTTGGACAGCGGTAGCGTTGAAGCCGGCCTTCTGAAGAATTCCAATCACCTCCGACCAGGACGAGCCATCGGCATACGCGCCATGGACCAAGACAACATTGCGAATCTTGGAGCCCGTCTGCGCTCGTGCCTTGTCGGCGCCAGTCAACAAAGTTGTTGCCATTCCAGCGGCGAGTGCGGTGGAGAAAGTACGTCTATTTAGCATGTCGTGAACTCCTTGGGAGGGTGGCAGACTTGGATCCAATTGGTATCAAATCTCGAGCCAGATGAGCCGCAAACGTGCCGCCCATGCCCAAGCTTCGCAGCCTACCGGGGCTTCGTTACGGCCGTCACCGCTTCGTGATCTTCGCCTCGTGTTCAATGAAGAGGTCTGCTCACGATCTCGTCGACTTGCGCGCCCCGTCTGCCGGTTGTCGTTAGCGGCACAAACGCGAAGTTCGGCCGAGAACGCCGTCTCAGGTTTTACCGAGAGGTGTAGCATCGAAGACGACGCGCAGCGATCTTATCCGGCCGCCGCTGATGGTGAACCATCCGCAACAGAATATCGGTGTACCTGGCCTTGCGGGCAGAACAAGGTAGTATTGGCAGGCAACCTCATCGCGTTCGACGAGACACTTCACTATCGTCTGTTGAGCGCCAAGGCGCGCCATGGCGTCGAGATACGCATCGGCGCCGTCGATTGGCGGGCCGAACGCGCCAACAAAATGAAAATCATCCGTCAAATAGCTCCTCGCGCGCACCAGATCGCGTGCGTTGAGCGCATCAGCGAGGCAGGTGACCAAGTTTCTGTCGAAGTCGACCGTTCTCATTTCCATTCTCCGAGGTACGTCGAGCTCCGGCCGGTCTCGAACCCGGTCGCTCCATCGCACCTTGGTGCAACCTAGATCTCGCACTGTCGGAGGTCGTGAGCCGATGACGCACTCGCGTGGGCACCGGCGCGCACCGTTGACTGCGGTGAGCTCGGATATTCATTCCGGTTTCCCCCGCTACGTTGTGAAGACTGCTCAAGTCCGTGGCTTTCGCGACTTACTCATTTCGCATAAAAGCGCCGTCATGGCTTCGGTCGCGCTCGGGGTGCCTATCCAAAGGAAACTTGCGATCCGCTCCGGTTCGCTCAAGGCGGCGGCAGATCGCCTGACCAGGTGGAAGAGCAGCTGGCTGCCGGATTGGGCGAAGGGCAGATAGCCCAGTTCATTGAGGACGATGAAGTTCTTGCGGCTGAGGTAATAGGCAACCGTGCACCACAGCTAGCTCGCCTCCGATCCCTTCAACGACTTCTGGAAAGACAGACAAACAGGGCATTTTCGCCAACATATCACTCAAACCCTTTGGATCAAAAATTTCGAGGGTCTGAGCGCGGAACCCCTGATAGCAAGGCGAAGAGCAGGCTACCGCCGGTCAAAGCAACCCCGAAAGCAGCCGCGAGCGGCCATCCGCCCGTGGCGATACCCCAACCACCGAGGGCGGAGCCGCAGGCGCCGGCGAGAAAGATAGAGCCATGTAGAGGGCGTTCACCCTCGTCCGAATGTCGTCCCCGAGTGAAAAGATGGCGCGCTGCGAAAGGATCATATTTGCAGTCACGGCTGCGTCCAGAACGATGCCCGCGCAAGCCAACAATCCCACAGCCCATATGCGGTGACCAAAAAACGATATGATGAAAGGAATGACGGCTGTGGTGAGTGCAACGAGCTGCGCAGCCCGGGCAATGCGCGGCTGGCGATGTCCCGCGTCTGCAATGCGCCCGACGAAGGGAGCCACACACGCGCCCGAAACGCCAGCCAACGCGAACAAGCCGATAGCCTGCTGGCCCAGGCCGAAATCTCTTGCGAGGTGAAGGGGGGCAGCCGTCCAAAATAGAATGAAGGCGGCCAAAAGACCCGCGTGGATAACCGCCCGGTAGCGCAGTTCCGCATGGTTGCGCCAGATCGGCAAAAGAGAGCGCAGCAACGCCGTGTAGCTGAGGGATGTCTGCGGTCGAAGAGAGGGTAACACCTTCAACAGGAGCACCGCCAGGACCGCTTCCCCCGCAGCGATGAGCCAGTAGATGGCCCGCCATCCCGCGACGCTTGCCACGAAGCTGCCCATCGGCCGTGACAGCTCATGACCTTGCCGACGACTTGGCCCCGCTCATGCTCCGGCGCCAAGCGAGCGGCATAGGGAAGCAGAATTTGGCCGCCGACAGGACAGATGCCGATCCCAAGGGCGGCTACCAAGAATGGTCCTGGCGACGAGCTCAAGGCAGCAGCGACGAGGGCTAACAGCCCAATCAAGACGATCGGAACGACGACTGCTCGCGTTTCGCAAATGTCGCCCAACGGTGCCAACAGAAGGAGCGCTATGGCGTAGCCCACTTGGGTCAGGGTGACGGGCACACCGGCCAGAGATGGCGGCAAGCCCGTAGAGGCGCTGATCGGAGCCGCAAGCGGTTGCCCAAAGTAGAGATTGGCAACCAGCAGTCCGCACCCAAAGGCAAGCGTGAGGATAATCCCGCCCGAGAGGTGGGACCCCGCTGTGCTCGTTGGCCCGCGCTCTACTTGCAATGACGGCATTTCGCTGCTCCTGCTACCGGTCCTCCAGGGAGCGGTTCCACGCATTATTCGGGTATATACCCACATCTGGCAAAATTTAGAGGCTTGCCAGAAGGCGTTGAAGTTGCCTCGCTTTGTCGACCCCGAGGTTTTTCTCTATGCCATGCTGCACACTGTCCCACAGCGGCAACCCTCGCTTGAGCACCTCGTGTCCTTTTTCCGTCAGCGAGAACAGCGCCTCGCGCTGGTCCGAGCCATTAGACCTCTTCACCAGTCCCAAGCGCTCGAGGACGCGCCCGTTCCGACCCACGGTTGATCGGTCAAGCTCAACAAAGGCAGCCAAATCCGTGACGGAAACGGGCTCCATCGAGATGATCACCCGAATCAGATTGAATTGCGCGATGCTCACCCCCAAAGGGGCGAGCGCTTCGTCGTAAAGCGCAGAGACTTTACGGGAAGCACGATTCAGAAGGACCCGGTAGCAGTGCGTCTCTCTCATCATGAGGGTATATACCGATACTCCGGGAGCGGTTCAAGCCATTCCGGGCTCGAAGCTCGACCGCCGAGGGATGGCGGCTGACTGAATAACCAGTATGGGGCACAAACGCGCCGGCTTCGCCGGTTAACTGAACGTCCGCTTTTAGGATATCGCCAAAGCCGGCTCAACGTCCAACATGAAGGCGCGAAGCTGCCGTCGGATCGAACCCGCATTGCCGGATCGTCCGGCTTGGATCCAAGCGGAAGGAACAGACCGCATTCCGTCGGCACATCGCCCCTCCGCTAACGCAAAGTTGATCCCCCTCTTGGATTGACTTCAAAGAGCCGAAGCAAGTTCCCTCTAATCACGAGAAATGGAGGAAGGAATGGCTGAAAAGGTCAGTCCGAATAACGCTGGGCCTGTGGCCGAAGTTACCAGGACCGACGGTACAACGCACAGTCCCCTTACTATCGATCAATTTTGGGATGAGAACAAGTTAATTCCGCCTTGGATTGATCAATATCTGCCACAAAATCGAATGTGGAAAGACGCCATCTTCCTGGCATATAACTGCTTCTTTTCCGTCGTCATAGTGGTGATATTGTCAATGATACTTTTGTTGCCGGACAAATTCGTTTTTTCTCCGGGAATCCTTCTGATCACTTGGGATTCATATCTTTTAGCAAAGCTTAATACAAGAATGGCCCGCGCACAGGGAAAATTCCTCAGAGCGAAGCTGAATGCGAGACCCCTTTCCGAAAGGGTTCGGGACGGAGTGCATGCATCAAAGAATGGTTGAACCCTTAAATCGGAGGCCAACATGCAGAGGTTGTCGAAGTTGTTTTGTTTCGCCTCCGTCATGCTGATGGCCGGCGTAGCCCATGCGGGGCAAGCGGAACGGGCCTATAAAAGAGGAGACTATGCAGCGGCTGTCTTGTTGTGGAGCGTCCTGGCCAACACCGGTGATCCCAAAGCACAGGACAATCTTGGCACTGCTTACGCCGAAGGGCACGGTGTCACACAGGATTACCTCCAAGCTGCCGCTTGGTACCGTAAGGCAGCGGACCAAGGTGACGCCCAGGCAGAGCACAATCTCGCCTATCTTTACGACCGTGGGCTAGGCGTCGAGCAGGACTATGCCGAGGCCGCAATTTGGTATCGCAAAGCAGCCGATCAGGGATTAGCGGACGCTCAAACCAATCTCGGGTTGCTTTACAGAGATGGAACAGGCGTCCGGCAGGACTATAGAGAAGCTGCCACGTGGTTCCGTGAGGCAGCCGACCACGGAACGGCCGTTGCCCAATACTTTCTGGGATTGGCCTACCTTAAAGGTCAAGGGGTCGCCCAGGATTATGCTGAAGCAATCGCATGGTATCGCAAAGGGGCGGAGCAGGGAAACGCCCTGGCGCAGCATGATCTTGGTGTAGTTTATGAAGAGGGCCTAGGCGTTACAATTGACTATGCCCAGGCTGCCTCCTGGTTCCGAAAGGCCGCAGACCAGGGGAATGCGGGTGCGGAGTACAATCTTGGCATTTCGTACTACAAGGGGCTAAAGCGTGTCGCGATTAATTGGCCTCATATCCTGCAGCTTTGAAGAAGTTTCTGCATTCGGCAGGCTCGAATAGGTGGCAGATGTCGCCAAGGGCCTGGCAGAGTGCATCGAAGGTTCTGGCCGCCTTCTTTCGCAGCTTCGCGAGTGGAAGCGGCAACAACTGGCGGCATGGGAGGTACGCATCCCCTGGAAGCACAGGCGATCAGGCCCGCGCCATAGCGGGCGCGCCGCCAAGAAGCCAAACAACAGGCTGTACGGCTTCGTCACGCGCCGATCGGTCTACAAGGACATCATGCGCATCTGCGGCCTGGCTGGCCTGCCCTACCTCGGCGCGCATCAGCCAGGCAGCCACAGCTTCGCCACCGAAATGATTGTCAGGCACGGCATCGACGTCGCCACCACCGCCAAAAAAGGCCGATGGAAAACGAAGAAGCTTCTCCTCGAAAACTATACCCACGGGGAGCGCGGCAAAGGCGTCATCGACAAGGTGTTCGGGAAACAGAAGCCGCGCAAATCTGCGAACGAGGATCAACGATCAAAGCGCCGTAGGGCGGAAGGACAATGAGAGGAGGCGGGTCACAAGACGGCAGACCGACGAGGCGGAGATGCGTTCCGGCTCATGGCCAAAACTTCGGCGCCGTCTATGGCGCCTGCGATCTCAGGACATGAAGCGTGGGATCGACGAACTGCGGCGAAAGCAAGAAACTCAGACGCCATTGTTTTAAGAGGCCCGTCGCACTCACGAGGGGCCTCTTCCGGATAAAGAAAACGGTGATTAACGGACTAAAAACCGCCGCCGAACTTATAGCTGAGGCGAGCCATAACAGCGTCCGCTCTGGCCTTGACCTTATACGTCTCGGGATTGTCGCCCAGGGAGCCGTCGTCGAACACGTTGTTTCCGGTGCTGGTCTTGGAGCCGAGATCGATGTGCGTGTAGTCGATGCCGAGGCTAAGCTTGTCAGTGAGGGCATAGTCCACCCCCAGACCTAGCGCGTAGCCGTTGTGCCATTCGTTCTGCTCGTAGGTCACCAAGGCATCGTTGTCCCTTGCCTTGAACCCTACCTCGCCACCTGCATAGCCGCCCTTGGCGTAGACCAGGAACCGGTCGAAGGCATAGCCGACCTTACCAACCACCGTCGCATAGTGCTGGATCCTGCCGGTCTCGGTGTCGGTGTCGGGAAAGTAGGGGCTGACAATCGTCTTCCGGATGCCGGTCGCCGTCCAAGAGGCTTCACCGCCGAACACGAATTGGTCCCATTGATACTGAGCACCGACATGTACGCCGCCCGCAATGTTCGTATCACGGAAATGAAATCCCTCGGTTCCGGCAGGAACCAGTTCGGTGAAGAAGCCGCCGCTCGGCTGAGTGAAGTCCGTCGCACCGATGTTGCCGGTGGCGACGCCGATATGCGCGCCGGCGTAAAAGCCGCTCCAATCGTAGACGGAGCCGGCTACTGGACCAGCCATGTCGGCCGCATAGCCAGTTGTTGCGCTGAACAGTACCAGTGCAGTTGTCGCTAAAAGTTTTCTCACGGAATTTCGTCCCCAACTTGAGCCCAAGACTGAGCTTAGCAGTATTGGGGGCCTTATACTGTGACGAATATGTCGCACCGCGACAAAATCAGGGATTGCGCGGGCTATGTCACCGCGGCCAAACGGGCGCCGTTTCAGTGTAACCAGTTTGGCACCGAGACCTTACCCCGGGCGCAAAATACGAGCCATCATAAGGCGATGATTTTGCATGGGCGTGGTGCCAGTCTGGTTACTCCCTTACCAAGGGAGAGTTCCATCACCGGGCGCCGAAGTGTCTGAAGCGATCGGCCGGCAAGAAAGAACCCCGCAACCTTGGCCACCGGGCTTGGAGCCGCAACAGTGTCAAGCAATTTGCGGTAGGGCTGCTCGAAGAACGTCAACGGCCCTCGTTGTCGCCCGCGCATACAATTGCCAGATCCTCACCTGCCTCAAGAATTGCCAGCAGATACTGGAGCTTGGGGTCGACCTTCGAAAGGGTCTCGCACGATAAGTCAGCACGGTTGCTATTTAGCCCAGTTGAGCTGTTGCGTCCCATTCGCCGCTTTTCGGCGAAATCGACACATCTTCGGTGTGGAAACGCAAAAACCGCCCCGGACTTTTATGGTAAACCTCGGTGTCGGGTCAGACGATACCACGGGCCGCGTTCCCCCAGAAGCCAGTCCGCCAACAGCATGTGGCCGGACTTGAAAGAATTCACACTTAGACCCGAGAACCAGTACTGCGAGGTGGTAGTTTCTCAGTTTAAAATTGCGTGGGCCCCCGCTTCTCGTGAGGTCAAGATGGTACGCAGCGTTAGATAAATTCCATACGCGCTCCCGCCGACGCATATGAGGGCAACGATAAGGCCGATTTGTTTTTCGCCTTTACGATATAGTTCCTTCAGCGTGGGCAACACCAGCCAGGCCGACAAGACCGCCATAGCCACGGCCATACAAGCATCGTGATATAGATGCTTTTCGGATAAATGGGCCGCAGGAGAATGCGTGTTATGGCAATCGCGAGATTGGCGGCAATGAGCGCTTGGTAGCGCCCTGACAGCCGATGATCATTGATATCGATACCCGCTTTTTGTAGGTGCCCGCTTGCCCGGCTTCGGCGCAACAGTATCCATCTTCTCGCAGAGGTCTTCCATCGACCAGAGCGTCTTGGACACGCCAGCGGCCATAGTCTACCTGCGAGGTTGTCAGCTGGCCGACGGCGCGGTTACAAGCTTTTCTTGCGGGATTCGCTTCTGCTTGAAACACGGAGCGAAATCCAACCTATTCCGCGTCCGCAGGTCGCTAAAACGCGGCTCTGGCGCCGGGAAGATGTCGCCATCACTTCAGCCATCGTCTCCAGCCAGCTTCAGGCCGGCGCCTGGTCGACATGACCCAATGCCAAAAAACATGGGGTCACCTCGATCTCAGACAGGTTGTTATGGCTTTCCGCCAATCAGTGAATGTTGATACGTCGCGTCACCTGACCGTTGCTTTCCCAATAGGTGTGTTTCTTGGCGATGAAGGGATCGTCCATTGCGGGTTGGACCTGCCCTCCAGTACTAACGGCACGCGAGGTAACTGTGTGCTCCCCGGCGGAGGGCTTGGGCCAGTCGACGGACCATATCTTCCAAGCGAAGTCCGCCTTATCGGTCTCGTCTATGGCCGCCGGCATCCACGGCCCGTCGTCGATCTTCACCTCGACCCGGTCGATGGGCGCGCCCCAAGCCGCCCCGACTATCCGGTAGTCATTGCCGATATGAGTCACCCGGGCCGGTGCCGATTTCAGCCGCGCCCGCCCGACTGAGGTTTCCACCCATACTGTCTCGCCGTTGCGGTCTTCCTCGCGCAAAGTGACATAGTCGCGTCCCATGAACTGGTTCTCGAAGCGCTGGTCGCTCACATCGATGCGCTTAAGCCATTTCGTGTTCGCGATCCCGTACCAGCCCGGCGCTATCAGCCGCAGCGGGAAGCCGTTGTCAGGAGGCAAGGGAGTCCCGTTCATCTCATAGCAAAGGATGTTTTTGGGATCCATGGCATCGGCGAGCGACATGCTGCGCGCAAAATTCTGCGTGAACTTGACGCCGTCGGCTCGTTTGATTTCTCCTTCATCGGTGCCCCAGAATACAACCTCGATACCACTGCCGAGAACTCCGACCTCCTTGAGGATCGGGGCGAGCGGCGTACCCGCCCAGCGAGCATTGCCAATGCCACCATTGAAAAACGGTAGGCCAGTATTGCCCGAACATTCGACCGTGAACGTAACTTCCTGGCGCGGTCGAGCTTTGATGTCGGCGACCGTCAGGGTTGTCGGATTTTTGACGGAGCCGCCGATTTCGAGCTTCCACTTGCTTTCGTCGATGACCGGCCGATTGAAATGCGCGATTGAAAAGAACTTGTCGTTGGGAGTCACCCAGGAATCGAGATCCTCCCACACCAGCTGATTTTTGATGACTTGAGGAACCGGGTTCGGCGGCAGCTGATCGAGCCATTTGATGACTTCCTCGCCGGCCCGGGTTGGAAAGGCATAGGCAATCCGCGATTGAAAGGACGCCAGCGTTATGAGTGCTGCCCCGCCTTGAACGATGAATTCACGTCTTGGAAGGTAATGCATGATGACTTCTCCTCCAGTGAAAAGCTCAGTTCTCCTTCTGTGACAAGTGCAATAGCCACCGGAATCGCGCGAAGCAGAGCCCGGCCGCGGCGGGCGAGTTATGAGAGCGCGTGAAACAACCCGAGTTAGACGCGCACCGTAGCTAAAGCGACGTCTTCCGCTGTCAAAATCGCCAGCTTGTTAGGTCCGAGCTGGCGATCCTCAAGTATATGCCCTATCTGCCCTCGTGGCGAGGGCGGGGCTCGCAACTCGGCGCAGCAGCCCATCACTTTCAAAATCATCCCAGCCGCGCAACGTGAGATGCGTCGTCGCCGCCCTTGCTCGAGCCTGCAGCCGTACGGCAGCGCTTTTGCGCACGCTCAGGCGGTCTTTGCGGCGGCTCGGCACCTGTTCTCAGCGACGGTCGCCGTGTCTTCCTCGCGCCAGACGGTCACCAGGTCGCGATCGAAGGCCCGGGCTCGCGATAGGCGAAAAACCGGGCAGGGCCCTGGTCGGGCGTGCCGTGCCCGGCAATCATATAGGTCGCCACCGAGGTGCGGCGCAAAGCCGCCCTTCGCTCTCTCGCAATCAGACTAGTAGTCTGAAAATGCCGGAAGCGGACGGTTCCAACGTGAACGGGCTAAAAGCCGACCTTTCACGGCTACTCGGTTTGCTGCGCGCCAGGAAGCCAGGCAAGCCGATTGCCTACGGAGGCAAGCGACCGACTGCTACAGCAAAACAGGCCATAATCACGGCAAATGACAATTTGCGTGGCGCTGTATTGGGGGCGAGTTGCTAGTTGTGGAAGACGGTATCATTCTTAGGCTAGACGACTCTCTTGTTCTGTGACAGGTCTTTCCGCGCAGAAGGTGGGGGAAAGAGATGGCATACAGGAATAAGACTTATATCTGCTTCGACGGCGATACGGACATGCGTTACTACCGCCTCATGACGGCATGGGCGGACAATGAGAAGTTCACGTTCGATTTTCACAATGCGCATGACTTGAATACAGCGCGAGATACAAGCCAAGAAGAAAGCATTAAGCGCCAACTTCGCGAGCGTTTTGCCAACTCAAAACTGCTGGTCGTCCTTATCGGCGAAAAGACAAGACTGCTTACGAAATTCGTCAAGTGGGAGATGGAAGTCGCGCTAAGGCTTGACCTGCCAATAATCGGGGTGAATTTGAATGGCACCCGGCATCGCGACGACCGTTGCCCGCCAGCAATTCGAGAGAGTTTGGCGATCTACGTCCCGTTTGGGGTCAAGATTGTGGAGTATGCCATGGCTAACTGGCCAGACAGCCATGCCAAGTATCGGAAAGAAGGGCAAACAGGCCCGTATTACTACACCGACCAAACGTACAAAAACCTCGGGCTTTAGGTCGTGAAGTATTTTTTCAGCTCGATCCGCACTTGGTCATACTGGCGGTATGCAATCCTGTCGATTGATGGCCTAGCGAGGATTCTCGCCGTTCTCGGGGGAATATACCTTCTTCTCGATATGCTTGACTTTTTCAGCATGTACACTCGAGACAAATACAGCGGCTACAGCTTCTTTGTGGTATTGGGTTTTGCTGTGGTAGCAGCTCTCCTTTCCAGGCGACCAATTTCTCGAATTTCATATCGCATTCCAAAAAAGGATTTTTCCTATGAGGTTCTTATTGGAGACCTCTTGGAATCACCCGCTACCAACATAGTCATCAGCACCAACACCACGTTCGACACCGACATAGCCAGCGGCCTGATCAATCCGGACAGCTTGCAGGGAAAGTTCACGAACAAGTATTTTTTGGGGAAGACGGTGGAGTTGGACAAGCAACTGACAGCGTCCCTCAAAGGACTGGCTTTCGACGAGCATTCGTCTGGCAAAGGAAAAAAACGCAGATATCCTGTTGGGACAGTCGCAAAGGTCAGCACGCACGGAAAGACGTTCTACCTCGCTGCGATGGCCGAATTAAATGAGGAGGGTACTGCTAAGTCGACGCCCAAAATGCTCGACGCAGCGCTAGAGGCTCTTTGGGAATTCTTGGCCACGAAGGGCGAGCTCGGCGATACTGCGATCGGTTTGATCGGCACCGGACGCGGGCGCGTTGGGCTACCGAGAAAGAAGGTGATTGAGAAGATCGCGCAATCCTTTGCGGATGCTTCGTACGACAAGGTATTTTCAAACAAACTCTCGATCGTTGTATTCCCTGGTGATGCCGATCGATTCGGTGTCAATCTCTTTGAGATTCGGGACTACCTTGCTCAAACCCTGCAGGTTTAACGGTTCGCGGCCGAATCGAAATGAACATGCTCGTTGCAAGCAATCGGCATCGGTCTGAGCTCTCTAGCGCAAGCATCGCAGTTTTGGTTGCGCACCCGGGGTGCCTAATTGCGGCGATCGACTCGGCGTATCACCTTGACGATATTGTCGTGGCGCTATCGTCCAGTGATATGCGGTTAGCTTCGCGATCGCCGCGTCCTGGCCGAGCGCCATTTTAGGATCGCAATCTTGCACCAGTTCGGATGTCCGCTTCCGGAAGCGCCGCGAGAATAAACTCGACGGCCGATATGGAGGCGCAAAGTGGTCATTGGCTGAAGATCAGACTGAATGTCAGGAACCCTCGCCCCGCATTCATTCCGATGATTGGAAGCCCATCGCCGAGCACGACGACCACCAAATTGGGTGCATGGTTACGTGGCTAGCCCCCCGCCAACGGGCGCGAGGGGACTCTCATCGCTCAATTCGAGCCTGGAAGAGTGCACTTCGCCTTGGACTTCCGAAATGCTCAAATCACAAAGCAATCGAGGGCGCCCCGATTGCCCCAGCAAGATATTCCTTTGCCGTAACCCGTAAGCGATCGGCGTGGTCATAGATTTCGTCGAGCGAGTCGATCTTAACCTTCTCTTCCTTCTCACCATCGAAAAGCCCGAGATATTTGACCGACCTGTTGAACCACAGCCGGGCCAAGGGCTTGCGGTTGTTGTTGTCGACCAGGATCCCGCAATAGCTTTTCTGATCGCGCATGATCACCCTAGCTGGCTTTAGAAGGTCGCGGACGATTGCCCGCACCACCATGAACCCCTCTCGCTCGTCCTCAGTGGTCACAACCTCTTCTTCGGCGCCAAGTCCGTCCGCCCCAATTTCCGAAACCTCAGTCTCGGCCAAGGCTGTGGAAAGACGTGACTGAACGGATTCTCGGACAATCTCGCGAAAAGCCGCTTTGACCATGGGCGTGAATTGCTCCTTCACCTGGGCCGTGAACCGTCCTTGGTAGAGGCCCCCGGTCACCATCCGCACAAAATCCTCTGGTGGATTCTCCATCACGCTTCCAATTTCTTTCTTGATCGCCGACGTATATTTCAAGCGATGAGCGGATTGCAGAATCCCATCCACATTGAAATCCGCTTTCGCAAATTTCTTCAGTTCGGATATTAATTGCCCCTGCAGGTCCGAAAGATCGAACGTTAGGAAAGGTCGGTCATCAAGCTTGTTTGGTGCAACCAAGTCCGTATGAAAATGGAACGCGCGACCGTTCGTCAAAATGGCGAATTTTGCGTTAGTCACAGAAAAATATCTGTATAACTGCGCGAGATGTACTCTATCAAGAACTGTGGTTATCGGTTTGCATTCAACAAGAATCCTGATTTCCCCGTCCATTTTTATGGCGTAGTCAACTTTCTCGCCCTTCTTACCCACTGCGTCGGCACAGAATTCAGGGATGACCTCGTCAGGATTGAAAACGTCGTAATCTAATGCTGAGAGAAAGGGCAGTACTATCGCTGTCTTTAAGGCCTCCTCAGTAAGCATTGCGCTCGAATGCGTCTTGATGCGATCAGCAAGAACGCGAAGTTTTTCTTCAACACTCATGATCCCCTCCCCCCAAATTGAGATAGGTAAGATCGTGCAAAAGTTCCGTTTGCGCAAGTCAATGTAAGCTGGTGTCTTAGAAAGAGGTGAATGCCACATGCGCGCAGCAAGGGCGCCTAACGATTTGCGATGGCCGGTTTTGACGTGCACGGTCCGATATCGACATGCTGAGGGGGCCACCCGGCTCGTCAAGACGGAATGCCGTGCGACCAACCGATGTGTTCAAAAAGGCTGTGAGGTCGAGCACGCAGCGCGGACCTGGCGACGTATGCCCGAGCCCGTACACGACTGACCCATCCGGCTGGTTACAAAGACTGTCAGAGGCTCTTGGGTCCTAATATTCTTGTGAAATTAGCCGCTGCGCTTAAGCTTGATATTGAAAACCCACGTGCGGGCCATTGTTTTCCTTTAGTTGAACCCTCGTTACCCTTAAACTTGACGTATGAAGTACGAGAACCACACAACATACCTCACCGCAACGGATCTCGTCGGCCACCTGAGCTGCCGGCATCTTACAGCTCTGGATCAGGCTGTTGCCAAGGGAGCAATTGCGAAACCTGTTTCTTTCGATCCGTTTCTTGAAATCCTTTGGGAACGTGGTTCGATCCACGAACAGGCGTATGTCGACCATCTTAAAGCCTCCGGTCTCGACGCCGTGTTAATCGAGGGCATCGACATAACCGTGTCGAATGCTGAACAGACTTTGAACGCGATGCGGGCCGGCGCGCCGATTATTGTCCAAGGTGCCTTGTTAAGTGGTCGGTGGAGCGGAAGGGCCGACGTGCTTCGCCGTATTGAGACACCGTCGGCGCTTGGCGGCTGGTCCTATGAGGTAGTCGACACCAAATTGGCGCGCGAGACAAAGGGCGGCACCGTCCTCCAGCTTTGCCTCTATTCAGATCTCCTTGCCATCGCTCAAGGTCTGGCGCCCGAATTCATGTACGTAGTCGCGCCGTGGACAGATTTTGCAGCACAACGGTATCGCTTCGCTGACTATGGTGCGTACTATCGCCGAGCCAAGTCCGGTCTTGAACAGTCTGTGGATTCGCCAGGCGGTACCGACACCTATCCTGACCCCAACAGCCATTGCGACGTTTGTCGCTGGAGCACGCAATGCGACAATCGACGCCGAGTTGACGATCACCTCTGTCTCGTTGCCGGGATATCCAAGGTGCAGATCAACGAGCTGAAAGCCCGCGGCGTCGGCGCGATGGAATCGCTCGCCGCTATGCCCCTGCCCTTGCAATGGAAGCCCGAGCGCGGCTCGGTTCATTCCTACGAGCGCATCCGCGAGCAAGCACGGTTGCAGATGGAGGCGAGAGTCAGTGGCAGCCTCGGCTTCGAGCTCCTTCCCGTAGTAGCAGGCTTCGGGCTAACCTGTCTTCCCGAGCCATCGGATGGCGATGTCTTCCTTGACCTGGAAGGCGATCCGTTCGTCGGCGAGCACGGGCTTGAGTACCTCTTTGGATATCATTTCAAAAATGAAGCGGACGAATGGAGTTACGTCGGGGACTGGGCTTTCTTCCGCGCTGACGAAAAGCTCGCATTCGAAGCGTTCATCGACTTCATAACCAAGCGTCGGGAGACGTATCCGGAACTGCACGTCTACCACTACGCACCCTACGAGCCTGGGGCACTGAAACGGCTGATGGGCCGCTACGCAACGCGTGAAGAAGAATTCGACAACATGCTGCGGTCGAAGCTATTCGTCGATCTTTACGGCGTTGTCCGCAACGGCCTTCGCGCCAGCGTTGAAAGCTATTCGATCAAGAGGCTGGAACCGTTTTATGGATTTACGCGCGAAACAGCTCTTCAGGACGCAAACGTTGCGTTGCTGAGTCTCCAGTCAAGCCTGGAACTCGGACACCCCGACACAATTCGCGAACAAGACCGATCGGTGGTGCAGAGCTACAACCGCGACGACTGCGTATCGACGCAGTTTCTCCGTGACTGGCTGGAAATGCTCCGCTCACGCGTGATCGCTGCTGGTGAAAATATTGTCCGACCTAAGCCCAGCGACGAAGTAGCGAGCGAGAACGTCACGGCATGGCTCGCAAAGATCAGTCCGCTGATTGAAAAGCTGACCGCGGACGTTCCAGCCGATCCGGAGGAGCGTAACGCTGAGCAGCACGCGCGATGGATACTAGCCAACATTCTCGATTGGCATCGGCGCGAAGCAAAGGCGACGTGGTGGGAGTTCTTTCGCCTTCGCGATCTGTCGGCCGAAGAGCTGATGGACGAACGCAGCGGCCTCGCGGGCCTCACGTTTGTCGGCGAAGTCCCCGGAGCCGGAAAGCTGCCGACGCACCGCTATTCATTCATCCCTCAGGAAACAGACATCCGCGTCGAAGACGATCTACACAACGTCGGCGGCGACAAAATAGGATCCACCGATGCGGTATCGCAGCAGAACCGTACGATCGACATCAAGAAGACAGGCAAGTCCGTCGATGTTCATCCCCAGGCGATCTACGGCTCAAAGAATTTCGGCTCTGACGAACAGGCCAATTCCCTGGTGCGCATCGGCGAATACGTGGCGGACCGCGGCCTAACTGGCTACGGGCCATATTGCGCGGCGCGCGATCTGCTGCTGCGCCTGGCGCCGCGTCTGCGGGGTGAGCCGATCAAGACCGATGAGGAGACAACCTTGGCAGCAGCGGTGCGGGTCGCCACCCTGTTCGATGGAGGCGTCTTCCCCATTCAAGGCCCCCCGGGCACCGGGAAATCGTTCACTGGCGCGCGGATGGTTTGCACGCTTGTTGGCGAAGGTAAGACTGTTGGGATCACCGCAAACAGCCACAAGGTCATCAGGAATTTGATCGACAAGGTGGTCGAGGCGGCCGACGAACTAGGGGTCGACCTGACATGCATCGTGAAGCCGAAAGAGGTGGAATCCAATCAGCACCGCTTGGTCTTCGCGAAGAACAACGCCGACGTCTATGGAGCATTGAGCGGACCATGCAAGGTCGCCGGGGGGACGAGCTTCCTTTGGTCACGGGCAGATGCGTTTGAATCCATCGACGTTCTCGTCGTGGACGAAGCGGCTCAGATGTCTCTCGCAAATGTGCTGGCGGTTTCGCAGGCAGCCCATACGGTTGTTCTGCTTGGCGATCCGCAACAGCTGGATCAACCGATGCAGGGAAGTCACCCGGACGGAACCGACGTGTCGGCGCTGAACCATATCCTTCATGGCGAGAAAACGATACTCGCCGGCCAGGGCCTCTTCCTCGATGAGACGTGGCGGCTTCATCCGGATCTCTGCGCTTTCACTTCGGAACTGTTCTACGAGGGCAAGCTAAGGTCGAGACACGGCCTTGAAGGCCAGGCCATCTCGAGCGGTCCGATAAACGGGTCCGGCCTGAGGTACTTGCCTATCGCCCACAGTGGGAATCAGAACTCCTCACCTGAAGAGGCAGATGCCATTCATCGTCTTGTCGATCATGTCCTTCGATCGGATACGCGTTGGATCGATCGGGAAGGCAAAGAAGCGGCCATCACCCTAAACGACATCCTGATCATCACGCCGTACAACGCGCAGGTCTTCGAAATCCAGCAGCGTCTTCCCGGCGCCAGGGTCGGTACGGTGGACAAGTTTCAGGGTCAGGAGGCGCCGATCGCGATTTATTCGATGACGACGTCAAGTCAGGCAGATGCTCCACGGGGAATGGAATTTCTTTACAGCCTGAACCGCTTCAACGTTGCGACTTCGCGTGCCAAATGCTTGTCGATTCTGGTAGCGTCACCGCCTGTGTTCGAAGCGGAATGCAGCACGCCGCGCCAGATCCAGCTTGCCAATGCATTCTGCAGATATCTCGAGTTGTGCTCGGAAATCCCGTTGCCGATGACGAGTCAGCATTGACCTCATGGTCGCAGCATTCGAGCAGGCCGCAGCATAAGCTTGCAACTGCGCGCTGTTGCGCTCCGCGTTCGAAACTTGCTCACGCTGCGGTCCACGGGGCAGACTGCAATCAGAAATCGTTAGATTCTGCAGGCCATCGCCTCAGTTTGGGAACACTGACATGACTGACGCACAAGCTATTCCGACCACGTCAATTGACGTCTCGGATCAGCAACTTGACGAATTTCAGCAGCAGTTCTGTAAGGCCCCCGGGGGCAATTTGCGCCTCCTTGCTCCTGCCGGCAGTGGTAAGACACAATCTCTCTTATGGCGGTGTGCAGAGCTTTATCGCCGAGCGGATTCGAAGGGCCGGTTCCTTGTCGTGACTTTCACCCGTGCAGCGCGCGACGAACTACGCGCACGACTTTCAAACCCCGATTTCGCGTTCATGGCGAGTGCTGTCGAGGTGGTGACTCTGAACGGCTGGGGCTTCAAGAGGATACGCGCCAATCATCACAGTCCGCGTCTGCTGGTAAGTGAATTCGAAAAGTCAGGTTGCGTGCGAAATACATTGCAGCCCGTCTGGCGCAAATACCCTCGGATTGAGAACGCTATGGAGGCGCAGCCCTACGTTGTTGACAAGATTCTGAACGGCCTGATTGAACGACTGAAATCATTAGGCTTCGACCATGAAGCTCCGAGCATTTGGGCCGCTCACGACCAGATGGACTACCTCATGCGACTGGGATTGCTTTGGCAAATCCAAAATCTGATCGACCAGTTGGCTGAGTGCGAGATACTGGCCGACAAGCGCCTTGAATCCTTTATCGAAGATGTGCTGCCGTTTTGGGTCGACAGCTGCCAGACCATGATTGGTCAGGCGCTTTTTACGTTGGAAGACCAGAAGTATGTTGCGTTCCTGGATCTGCGCCGCCAAATTGCGGAGGATCGCTTTCCCACCGGCGGTTCGCGGTACACACAGGTACTCGTGGACGAGTTCCAGGACATTAATCCGCTTGACCTCAATCTCGTTCGAAAAATCGTTGATCTGCACAAGGCTGACTTAACGATCGTTGGGGACGACGACCAAGCCATCTTCGAGTGGCGTGGCGCGACGCCCCATTACATCCTGCAACCGGATCAACATTTCGATCGTGAATTTTCGACCCACATCCTGGAACGGAATTATCGGTGCCCTAGAAACCTTGTGGCAGCGTCACAGAAGTTGATCGTGAACAACAAGCGTCGAGAAGAAAAACGTGTCGTTGCCATGCAAACGGTAGACGCAGATGTCGAAATCGTGAGGAGCGACAGGTTCGTTGAATCCATCGATGCCGTAATGGATGAAGTGCGATCTTTTCTCGCCAGCAACAGGCCCAATGCGAAGCTCGCTATTCTTTCCCGCAAGCGCGCGCAACTCATCCCGTATCAGGTTTTGATGGCGAGCGAGGATCTGCCCTTTTGCGCGGCAGAGGATCTTCAGATTTTCATGAGTGGCGCCTTTGAAAAACTGCGCCATGCGCTTCAGACATGTGCAATGGCGCGAGCCAATTTCAGGCCGCCTGCGCTTGTGGATGACATCGTCAAGCTCTGCGACCTCGTAAAACGCTATCCGTTGAAAAAGGCGGAACGAGAAGCATTGGCCGCCCATTTGCGCACCAGCCGACCAAAAAGCTACAGCGACGCGCTGGATGCGATAGCAGCTTACCGCGGATCATTGAAAGGCCTCAACGAGGATGGGGCAGCCGGCCTCGTTTTCTGCCGGGTGCTGCGCGACCTCCTGGATGCGCCGACGGTAAGGGATGCAATCGCAGCATTGGGTGCGGGCTTTGCGGGGCTCAACCAGGACTATGGCAAATCGCAGGAAGACATATTCTACACCGACCCGCCCTTCCTCTACTTGGCGGAATTTGCGGGACGCTATGAGGACGACTTCCAGCGCTTCATTGATGATCTTGACAGCGCACGCGATACGCTTGCTCGGTTGCCGGGCGAGGACGACGCTTCAGGCGCTGCCGACGAACTGTGGCGGCGACCAGTTCATCTGATGACAGCATTGCGCGCAAAGGGCAAGGAGTACGACACCGTCATCATACTTGACGCTAATGATGGTATCTGGCCCTTGCGCCGGGCGGAAACGGCAGAAGCCAAGGAGAGTGAGCGACGCTTGTTCTACGTGGCTATGACAAGACCAAAGCGCCGTCTCATGATTACGCTTAGTGGACGGATTGGAGACCAACCCGCCAACCCGTCGCCGTATCTGACGGAAGCAGGTCTCTTATAGCGATCCGCGTTCAAGCGACCTCGACAGCTTGAAGGATGGCTCCGAATGCGGATTCCGCGCGTAGCGCCGACACTAACCAGCCATGCGCTTCGGGCTCCTGACCCTCATATGGGGCGAATGCGCGAAAAGCGCTGTGTCTGAACACATAATGGCCCGATCTACCATTCCTGAACCGCTCAACGCCAGGAATTCCAGTGATTGCGTTTTCAGCCTTCTTGTCCACTTCCGGCGAGAGGAAAACCCTGAACTGCGGTTCGGACTTCGGCATCCGGTCGACGAAGACAAAACGCTTGCCGCTCCCTGTAGTGACCGACAGTTCAAGCATCTTGGTCTGCGAACTTCTGCGCGGCTTGACGGCAAAGCCGAGCTCTTCAGCCTTGAGCACCAGCTTGGATTCGAGTGCGGGGGACATTTGCGGTTCCCTCCCAGATGGCCTGGGGGAAGAATCGAATTTCTCCTCTGCGTATGGGCGAGACGTTGAAGTGGGCAATGCAACTGACACAGCCTGCACCGTCGCGGCGTTCGACCGATCTAAGACAGCAGAATGCTGCTGCACGGCACGCATGGCTTCGACATCCAGATCGACCCAGGTAACAGGCCCGGAGGGACGCGTAAAAGGAACGGGCGCAGAAAGACGGTAGGCGTCTACCAGCACCCATGGTGTCAACCAGCCAGCTTGCGTCACCTCCTGAAGTCTGCTCGACGGGACACGGTGAAACTCGATGGACTCTGCCAGATCGGACGGTGACAATTGCGGCAGGACGTCGACGAGTTTAACTACGCCTTCGATTTCTCGACTGCCTTTACGAATGAGGGCGATCCGCCCGCGGATCGAGGTGGGCTGGGTTCGCAGTTCCCACGTCTTGTGGCCATCCAGGATCAGATCGATCCATGGCTCTCGAACGATGAGCGCTTTCATGTGCTTGCTCTTGGCTGATGGGAGGGATCGGATGGCTCAGTGCGTCGAGATGGTGGCCCCGAAAAGAGCGCTTAAATCCCCATCCGACACGGGCGGCGCAAGCATGTTGCGCGACAGCGAACGCTTTCGGCTCAGGAGACGGTCCAGCGTGACGTCGAAGGAGGCGTCGCCCAATACTGGATGAATCGCTATCGGCAGATGGATGGTCACCGGCTTGTCTTGCCCGATGCGATAGCAACGGTCATTGCACTGATCCTCAACGGCCGGATTCCACCAGCGGCTAAGATGTATGACGTGGTTCGCGGCCGTGATGGTGAGGCCGATTCCGGCAGCCTTCGGAGACAGCACTAGGAGATCGAAGCCCTTTTGCGTCCCTTGAAACCGTTTGACATATTCCTGCCGCCGGTGGCCCGGCACTTCGCCGTTGATGATTGTCGGTTCGGCGTGAAGATCAAAGAGAGTGGCGGCAACGCCGGCGAAGGCTTTCTGAACGGCGCGATCTTCGATGAAGATCAGTGCCTTATCGCCCGCTGATTTGACCCGCCGCAAGATTTCGATCGCCCGTGCCAGCCGTGCGGATTGCCCGAGCCAGGTCGCTGCCGATTGAGTGTCATAAGGATCGACCTCCCTGGCTCCTTCGGGATGCAAGGAAATGCCACGCAACGCGTGAATCGCCTTAAGCATCGCTCCATGCGAGCGCTCGCCTGCCTGGGCGGAGCGAACGGCGTCCATATAGGCCTCCGCTTGTGCATGGGGCATGTGCGTCTCGTAGGACATGATCTTCTTTTCAGGCAACCCCTCTATGTGGTTTTCCTTCATTCTACGAAGCATCATTGGTGGCCCGTCGGCCTGCGGCTCATCGAGCTTGTACTTGAGCGCCCTGAGATTGTCCGGCTGGTCCTCGGTATGAGCCTCGGAAAATCTCTTGAGGTCGCCTAGAAATCCGGGCGCCACCCGATCCATGATACACCACAGATCCTCGAGCCGGTTCTCGATGGGCGTTCCCGTCAGCCCCAGCACGAAATCGGCGTTCATCGCCTTGGCGGCATGAGTATTGATCGTGCGCGGATCCTTCACCTTTTGCATTTCGTCGAACACCGCGACCGAATAGCCAACCCGCGCGAATGCGCGATGATTGTCGGCAAGGGTTTCGTATGTGGTCAGGATCCAGTCGGCGCGCTTCAAGGCGTCTGTGTCGAGGGAGTCCTCAGGAGACCAGGATTCCGATCGTGGCCGCTTCAGCCTCTTCAATCCCGGTCCGAATGCATCCATCCTGTCTCCCAGCGCATCCGGCGCAAGATGCTGTTCTGCCTCGGCGATCCAGTTGTTCAGAAGCGCCGTCGGTGCAACAATAAGGATCGGGCCTCGCTGCAGCGGCGTCAGTGGTGTTGCTTGATATTTCCGGTTCGCCCTGGTCCAGGCCAGAAAGCCTAAAGCTTGAAACGTTTTTCCCAAACCCATGTCGTCGGCCAATAGCACTCCCGGTCGCCCCGCCACCCATGCATTGAGCAACCATGACAATCCCGTTTGCTGGTGCGGCTTTGCCCTGGTGCTCCCCATCAGTGCTGATGGCACTTCAAGCGGAATGGATGCAATCCGCCTAGGAGCAGCAAGCACATAGTCGGCGGCTTCCAGATTCTGCCTGATGAGAAGGACTTGCCTGTCGTCTTGTGTCAGCACCTCATCGCTTGCGGTCTGGCCGGGTTCTTCCCCCGTTTGGTCGATGCCGACCGGGGCAGAATCAACTGGCGCAATGTGAGTAAGCGCGCCCTCCACCTCGGATACGGAATAGTCCGTCCCCAAAACGGCGACGGTCTCGTGTCCTTCGACCTTGGCGGCCTGAACCTGGTGCGACAGCTGCTCCACGCCCTCCTGGCTGAAGATGAGGGTCTTGTCGCGCAGCTTCAGCGCGAAACCTTCGGGCAGCCACTGACCCGCCTTGTTCTGCAACCAGGGAAGCGCTGGCCTTCCCCACACGCCAAGGCCGAGAACACGTTCGGAATATTGTTGTGTCTCGACAAAAAGCGAAGCTGCGACGGCATCGGCCGCTTCCCCGCCCAGCGCTTCCGAGAGCGCCGGTCGAGGGTTGCGGATAAAGGCCCGTCGCGCTTCCCGTGGAGCGGAGCGCATCTTTCGGACCACATCCAGCGCCTGCTTCAGATCAGGATCAAGGACGACGAAGACATTGCGCCCAAGGACGTAGGCATTGTGGGTGTGGCCGGTGGCCTCGTAACGCTCGGAAACGAATTTCTGTTGCAGTTCCGGCGGCAGAAGCGCGTCGGCAATTTCGTCGCGAAGCTTCCCCGTTGGTTCGTCCTCATCACCTTCGACGGCGGGCGCCACGTCCTCGAGGGTTGCGGCCTTGCCTCGGCTCATCAGGACGGGCGTAAAGTCGGGGCCGTTTGACGTTTCCCTGACGTCGAGCGCGAAGGACCCTGCCTGATAGATCGTAAGGCTGGAGAGATATTGGTCGGATTTGACCTCAAGTCCCGTGCTCTCGCGCAACGCTTCCTGTACCGGTTGCCATAGACCGATGCGAACTTCGATCGGTTGCCCTGCGCTCGCATTGTAGGATTCGATGGCCTCTGTCAGCCGGAACAATGCACCGGTCAGCCTCCCCGTGTCCTCACCGACCGTCACGAAAGCTCCGGTGCGGATTCCGAGAACGGGCCGGGTATTCGCGTCGTACCAGCGAACGCGGATTCGTCCGGTCGCGGAATCAATCCTGTCCTCGAAAGAGAGCGTTGCCGAGAGATGGGCCAACGGAGCTATTCCAAGCGTGCTAGCAATCGATGCCGGCAATCCAGTCACGGCAGCGTGGGACAACACGACCGAAGCCGGCTCTTCGCGAGCCTCCTGTCTGGCCGCCGCCGACAAGATCATGCGCGCCGCGACGGACTCAGTGCCGCTGAAGGTTTCCCACTGCGCCGGCGGGACATTTCTTCGTCCAAGCAATCCCTTCTGCTGCGCTTCTACATGGACGCCGTCCTGCGTAACGCGCGTACGGAAAACAATCCTCATCCCCTTACCTTGTAGCTTGACGAGGGGATTCGAATGCCGGTCATTTGGTGGATCTTGTTGGCTACTTTTGATTGCCAGCTATTCGCGCCCTCATGCGGCCAATGAGTCACGGCGAAAATAGAATGTTGGAGAGAGTCGTTACCGTACGACCGTACTGCGTCCGGAACATACGAACGCCCGTAAAGCCTTGGGGCGGTTCGATCGTCTGCGTCATTCCATATGTGGCATTTTCCGTTGTGACTCCATTCGGCAACGACTCCGCGCCCAATACGCAAGAGCAGAACGGCATGGCCCGATTGGACAGAGCCATCAAAAGTGGCGAAGGAAACCTCTTTTCCGAAGGCCCGTCGGGCCGCCCGGGCACCGGATACGTCAAAGACAACCCAAGCTTCGGAGATAAGTTCGGCCCTGTAGATAGCTTCCCAGAAGGCTCGTCGATAGACCCACATCCGTTCGAGCGCGACCTCGTCGACGATGTCAAGGAACTGTCGTAGCGACTGCTCGGTCAACCATCGGCGAACGATGTCAGCCGCTTCAGGCATCCGCGACCATCGCGCGCCCGGTAGTCGCGGATCCTTGAACAGTTCGAGGAGCAGCGAAAGGTATTGGTCTCGAACCTGTTTGGCGGGCAGCACCGCACCAAAGGGAAGCACCAGTGCGTTCGCTACGAGAGGCGCATGCTCCTCGAAGATGAGTCCCCCATTTCGGTCAAGCGCAAGGTTCTTCACGATTGCCAGTCGGGTGTCGGCGTGAAGTCCGGTATCAGCAGCAAGCTGTGACAGCGCTTCCGTGGCGCAGGCACGCGCATAACCCGATCGCGAGTCGAGGGCGCCAAGTCCGCCCTTCTGCAAGACGACTGTAGGCGAGACGCCATCTGTCAGCGCGCGGCGGCTAATATTGCGCGGTCCGGTCCGCGAATCGAACAGGTCATGTTCGTTGTGAAGGTCCGACCATGGCCGACCCAATCCGCTCGCAAGCCGGCCGAGCGCGGCGGAGGCTTCCGCCATTCCGCTACGACCAGGTGCGAAGGCTGAGAGGAAAGACGACGCCAAGGCACGGCCGGGCGGCTTGCGGCCACAGTTTTCAATACGAGCAAGCGTGCCTTTGAGGATCTCGCTGTGATCGGAAAGGGCGGGAGTGGTCATCCAAAGGCACCACGCTGCATCACGAAGTTCACGCATGGTTACGTCCGACCCGACGCTCAGGCGATTGAGAAATGTCCGTGCCAGCTCGTTGTAATCCTTCGCCTCACGACGGAAGGCTTGCCCATCAATGCCACTGACACGCTCGGCTGCCGCCGCCACGGCCGGAACAGCCCGGAGTTTCGGGGAGGTTAGCGGGCGCGCCTTCAGTTGCTGAATTACTCCCTTCAGATGGCTCATGGTGCACCTCCGATCGCGTCTATCAGGATCTTGATTTCTCCCTGCATGTCGTCCGTCTGCTTGCGCAACTGCTCCAGCCGCTCGCGATTGTCGCTTTCCATAACGAAACGCAAGTCGATGCGCCTGTTGGCAGCCCGAGCTTCGGTCGTATCAGACTTGTCTGCAGGGCGCGTCGAGGAGTAACCGGAGACAGATAGGATTTCCTGATCATTGTGGTTCGAAAACGTTCTCAGCTCAGGAGCACTTGCGATCATTTGCTTGAATGTTTCCGAAGCGCGGGCGGTTGATAGCCGCCAATTGTTCTGGTCGATGCCGGTGCTGTCGGTATGCCCTTCGATGAAAACGGTCTCAATGGCGGGTGCGTTGGTATCGCGACACGTGCGCGTACCATCTTCCACTTTGCATGCAACATAGTCGACAAGCACCTCCCGAAGGATTTGTGCGATCGTCTCCACATTTCGTTCAGCCTGACCCTTTAGTGTCGACTCATCTGAGCCAAACTGGACAGCATTTTCGGTTATCCGCAGGACATCGCTCTTAGGACTGATCACCACATCAATATTTCGACTGGCAAGCTGGTCCCGGATCCGCTCCAGCAATGTGCGTCGTGCCACCGCCGCTTCGTCCATCGCTGCGATGTGTTGGCGAACCTCGATCTGCAACGCCGCGACCTTGTTCGCCGCCTGCCTCGCCGCTTCCAGGGCAATCTGCTGCGTGTCCGTCTTCGTCCGGAAATCGAGGGCGAACACCATGAGCATAATGATGAAAATAAACAGGACGCCGACCATCATGTCGGTCATCGAAACGAAATAGTTTTCGCCTTCTTCCGCGGCTGCGTGAGAATCTTCCTCGTTAATCATTCACGCGGCGTCCTATTCCGCGGCCTGCGGCAGCAACGCCATCCGCAGTCGATCAACTTCCTCACTCAACGCAGTGGTGTTGTCGTTCATGTCTGTCAAGAGCGGGTTTAGCTTGTCGATGGCGCTCGCGAAGCCGGCGTCGATTTGCTGCACCCGCTGCGCAATGACTTCACCTTGGTCCTGGGCGGCCTTGGCCAAGCCTTCGACTGCACTGGCAAGACTCTTGTCTACGCCTTCGAAGCGCTCCGCGTAGGACGACCAAGCTGTTGCTAGATGGTTGTGGTGCTGCGTTAGTGCATCAGCCAACGAGCGCGATGCGGTCTGGCCCGCCTGCAGAGCAGCTACCGAGGAAGTAACCGCCTCTGCCATTTTGTCGGTCGCGCCCGCGATACGCTCGCCGTACTGGAGCAGCGGTGCGGAAGCCGTGCGAACATCCTGGGCGGTACGCTGGAAAGCGTCGGCCACGGCGCGAGATTGGTCGGTCGTCTCCCGCATTGCATTGCCCTGGGCGACAAGCGTGGTTTCGGTTCCACGCATTGCCACAGCGAAGCGCTCGATCTCTTCGCGGATGGTGGCAAGGGCTCCTCCAAGCCCATCACGCAACGCCTTGGCAGCTTCTGCAGATGCACCGCCAATAGCTTCAGCTGCACCTGCCTGAGCCGCCGCCACGCGCTCGCGCGTTTCCTCGAGCTGTTTCGACAAGCCATCCTGGAAGCCGCCGAGCCCGTTGTTGAACGTCGATACCTGTCCTTCCAGCCGTTCGAATACTCTCCCCATTGCTTCTTCGAGCCGTGCCGATGCGCCGGATGCCGCTTGGCCAAGGCTCTCGTCGACCTTGCGGTTCGCCTGCTCCATCGTCTCTCGCAGCGCGGCAACGACCTCGACCATTGCGACACGGCTCTGTTCGGAACTTGAACCGAGCTTGTCACCGGCATCCGAGACGAGCCGATTGAGGTTCTCAGCTGCCTCCGACAGTCTTCGGCCGAAATCGGCGCCGCTACCGTGGATTCCGCGCTGCGCCTCGACCAGCGCGCCTTGCATCGACTGGAGTGTGGAAGCCAATTCGCGCAGTTCAGTTCCGGCGCCCCCCTGCACGCTCTCGCTGAACCGAGTAACGAGTTCTGCGACGCCAGATTGGCTATTAGTGGAAAGCTTTCCAACAGCCTGATCGATGCTTGCCGTCACAGGCGCCATAGCGCTCGCAAAGGCAGTCTGGATCTGCGGCGAGAGGTTTTCGCCCATGCGAGCGAAGAAGTCAGCGGAATTAATCTGTTTCAACTCCGTGAGTTGGCCCGCCAGCGTTTCGTTCATCTCCGCAGTAATGGCCTGAGGTGCGGTGTAACGAAGTTTTCGCTCCACCGCTTTGCAGAATTTGTCGAAAACCGATTCGATGACTGAAAGATTGAGCTTGAACCAGAAGGACAAGAAAATCGACGCGCCAAGACCCGCGATCGAAGTCGAAAATTTGAATGTTGCAACCTGGAGCAACTCGCGCGTCGCAACCTGCATGCCTTCTGCATCCACGCTGTTGACGGCAGTTGCAGCTTTGTTGAGTGCGAGCACCAAACCCACAAAAGTCAACAGCAAGCCTATGCCGACAAAATAGCCCGGGATGCTGCCGACGAGCTTCAGGCCTAGCAGATGCTCACGCGCGACCGACATGTTGACAAAGGCCTGGGGACGCACGGTATTGCGATACACGCCACCCTCTTCCTTTGGCGGCACAAGGGTCTCATCGAACTCTTTCCAGGCGTGGCCCAAGAGTGGATGCTGTTCAAGCCGCTTGTGCATGGACGGATATGACGTGGCAAAGTCGACCATATCCTTGGTCTTCTGCACGCGGCGCCTTATGCCGAAGATAGAAAGGGAAATCAAAATCGTATGCATGACAGTGAAAGCGATCGCCAAGGCCATCGCAAATGCCACCAAACTGCTAGCTATGGCGAACGCAAAACCTTGAGAGCTCACGCCTCTCAGGTCTCCGTTTCTCACTTCTGTGAGGGTCGCCCAAATCAGATCAACATCTAACCAGGCGAATGTGGAGGCAAGCTTCCATAATACAGCCGCAACAATGGCCCAAAAAAAGATAAAGCGGATGGCACCGTTCCACAGCAGCTTCGATGCGAAAATGGACATTTGAACCCCCGAGCCCTTCGCCTGTCAATACACCCCTCTTTTTACAACTTCCAGCTTGCCTTGCAGGTACCGGGAATGGAGTCACAAAAATTGATCCCGTAGAAATCCGCGACTGGATACAAAACTGCCGTTCACCGTTGCGCCTTCGGGCTACGCCTAAGTCAAGGAGGCGGTCTATGACATGGAGGCGGAACTGCGCACCTTCACGGCCTTGTCGCCCTGCTGACTGTTCTGGGCGACGCTCGCGGTTCGATAGAACCTGTCACATTGCCGGTCTTGGCGAGGTAGGTCGCGGACATACGTGGCCCTATCGGCCGCCTGGCAAACAGCTTTTGAAGGTTTGCCGGAGTTGTGAAGCAATCTCTTCCGTGCCCGGATAGAAGCCAGTCTTTTTTTGCTGGACTTCGTCGCCAAGGGAAGCATTGCTTGAAGAGCCATGGCACCTCCCCCAGCCAGCCTTCTCCAGCCCGCATTGCGGGCTCATGTCAGTACAGGCGTCGGATTGGCCGGCATCTGCAAACTGACGGGAGAATCACATGGCAATTCTGAACACCGAGCAGAGCACGGATTCGAACCAGGACACCAGTGAGACGCCACGTCCTTCGCCAGACAACAGCCAGACCGACGCTGCGCCAGGAAAGCCTGCAACGAAGAAGTCGGCGAAAACCGCTGCTAGTTCGTCCTCGGCTTCTGACGCGAAAAAGGGAAAGCAGGCCAAGTCAGCCCCGCGTGGCGGGGACGCCAAGCAAAACAAGACTGGAAGCGTCTTGAAGCGTCTGCGGCAGGCCAAGGGCGCTACGATCTCAATGCTCATGGCAGCGACCGGTTGGCAACCGCACTCGGTGCGAGGCTTTCTCTCGGCCGTCGTCAAGAAGAAGCACGGTCTCAACCTGGTGAGCGATGTCGGGAAGGACGGGATTCGCCGCTATCGCATCGACGATAATGCGAAGGACGCTTGACCATCATGCGCGCCAAGCTCGACATCGAAGCAGAGGTCGCCACCTTGGGCGACCTCTCCCGCGAAGACCTCACTGTTCAATGGGAGAAGATCTATAGGTGCTCGCCACCAAAGGGTATTAGGCGTGAGCTTCTGATAAGGGCAGCAGCCTGGCATCTTCAGGAAAAGCGTCTCGGTGGATTTTCTACCGAGACGCGTCGCATGCTCAGGTCCGCCATAGACCGGGTCGAGAAGAAGCTGGCCGACCGCGACAAGCAACCTAGCGTTGTTGCCGACATCAAGGTGACGACCACTCCAAAGCGCAAACATGTTTTGCCAGGCGCGAGGTTGGTCCGGGACTGGAACGGCAAGACCCACATCGTCGATGTGGTCGAGGAGGGCTTCGTCTTCGAGGCAAAGGTCTATCCATCGCTGTCGTCGATAGCGCGCAAGATCACCGGCGCGCATTGGTCAGGTCCGAGGTTCTTCGGCCTATGAGCAGTAACTCGACACAGCGCCTCAGATGCGCGGTCTACACCCGCAAATCGAGCGAGGAAGGTCTCGATCAGGAATTTAACTCGCTCGATGCCCAGCGCGAGGCCTGCGTGGCATTCATCTCCTCGCAGGTAGGTCTTGGCTGGAAGCTGCTGCAAAACCACTACGACGACGGTGGCATTTCGGGCGGGACGATGGAACGCCCTGCCCTGCAGCGGCTTTTGCAGGACATTCGCAACAGACAAGTCGACGTGGTTGTCGTTTACAAGATCGACCGCCTCACCCGCTCCCTAATGGACTTCTCGAAGATCGTAGAGATCTTCGATGCTAGTTCCGCGTCGTTCGTCTCTGTCACGCAGCAGTTCAACACGACCACATCGATGGGCAGACTAACGCTCAACGTGCTCCTGTCGTTCGCCCAGTTCGAGCGAGAGGTCACAGCCGAGCGCATCCGCGACAAGATCGCGGCCTCCAAGAAGAAGGGTATGTGGATGGGCGGAGTGGTCCCGCTCGGCTATCGCGTGGAGCACCGCAAGCTAGTCATCGACGATGTCGAGGCGAAGATCGTCCGACATCTCTTCGAGCGCTACCTTGTTCTGAAGTCCGTCCGCGACCTTGCTGACGAGGCTGCGCGCGACGGCCTCACCATTAGAACCCGCGAACGCCAGGATGGGACGGTTGCCGTCACGATGCCATTCGGGCGCGGCAACCTCTATCACCTGCTCTCGAACCCGATCTACGTCGGTAAGATCAAGCACAAGGATCAAGTCCACGACGGCGAGCACGAGCCGATCATTGCAGGTCCGGTCTTCGATGCGGCGAAGGCGCTTCTTGCGTCTCAGGCACCGCGCCGCAGGAGCAAATCAAACGCCACTCAGCGGCATCTTCTAACCGGGCTGCTCTTTGATGAGCAAGGTGAGAAGCTACGATCAGTGCACGCCAACAAACGCGGTGTTCGCTATCGGTACTACGTCTCAAAACAGTTCGTTGATCAGCGACGTGGCAACTCCGACGGATGGCGTCTTCCCGCCGATACAGTTGAATCGGTGGTCGAGCATCAGTTGAATCGTGTTCTCAGCGATCACAGCCAAATCGCTGATTTGATTCAGCGATGGGGAAGCTCCGGCGATATCCGCTACGCGATCCATCAAGCAGCAGAGGTTCGAGTAGCGTGGGCGTCCCTCGGCGCGGATGCAAAGCGATCTCTGCTGCAAAAGCTCGTCCGCCGCATCGCGCTTGGTCAGAAGGCGCTGACCATGGAAATCGATTACCCGGCACTGTCCGAACATCTGCTCGACAGGGTTCTGTCATCTAATGGCGGTGCTGAGACGGTGTCGATCACATGTCCATTCGATATTAAGCGGCGCGGCGTCGAGATGCGCATCGTTCTAAGCGATGCCTTATCCAACAGCTCGCAACCGGACTCTGCTTTGATCGAGGTTGTGCATCGTTCTCAGCTATATCTTCACCAACTCACCGATGGGTCTGGTCGAAGCCTGACGGAGATCGCCAGCGTGAACGCAACCACCGTCTCCGAGGTAAGCAGGCTGCTACCCCTGGCGTTTCTCTCGCCGAAGATCGTGTCAAAGATCATCGCCGGCAACCAGCCGATCGAACTGACGGCCCACAGGCTATCACGCCTGCCGGGCCTTCCACTCACCTGGGTCGATCAGGCCTCGCTCCTAGGGCTTTGATTTCGACCATCAGCCGAGCATCGCTTTTCCAAACAGTTGGCTACGGAAATGAGCCCACAGAGACGAAGGCCCGAAATCGGTACATTGGGGGTAGCAAAAGCCGCGTCTCCGCCAAGTGTTGCCGTCAAGGCGCCGCTAACCTACGGCAATGTCGACACTATTCTGAGACGGTCGAAAACACGCCAAAACTGGCGGACTGAATGGTGGGCCCGGAGGGACTCGAACCCCCAACCAAGCGGTTATGAGCCGCCGGCTCTAACCATTGAGCTACAGGCCCCACGCGGGCTGGCTTAGTGTTTTTCGTTCGTCCGCACAAGGCTTTCGAAAGCTCTGGCGGGAACCGTCAAAATCAGCCCATATTCGCTGCGTAGAGCGGCTTGCGCCCATAAGGCGCGTGAACAGGTCCAGGCCATGCACCGCACTGCAGGGAATCGGCGCCTTTGCGGAGTCGAGTGAGATGCGGCACGGGCGGCGGACCGCAGACTTCGAGGAGTTTTCATGACCAGACATCTTTTGCCCATCGCGCTCGCTGCCGCGGTCGCGTTCCCGGCGCTGGCAAGCGCCGCCGACACCCAGCCCCCGCCCCGCATCATCGTGTCCGGCGAAGGCGAAGCGACGGTGGCGCCTGACATGGCGATCCTTTCGCTCAGCGTCATGCGCGAAGCCAAGAGCGCGCGCGAAGCGCTCGATGCCAACAACGACGCCATGGCGGCGGTGATCGCGGCGATGAAATCCGCAGGCATTGCCGACCGCGACCTGCAGACCGCCGGCATCCAGATCAACCCGCGCTACAATTACACCAACAAGGCCGACGGCAGCCAGGAAGCCCAACTCGTCGCCTATCAGGTGACCAACACGCTGTCGGTGCGCGTGCGCAACGTCGACAAGACGGGCGAGATTCTCGATAAGGCGGTGTCTCTCGGCGTCAACCAGGGTGGCGGCATCACCTTCACCAATGACGATCCGAAGGCGACTATCACCGAGGCGCGCAAGAGGGCCGTCGCCGACGCGATGGCCAAGGCAAAGACGCTCGCCGAAGCGGCCGGCGTCAGCTTGGGCAAGGTGCTCGAGATCACCGACCAGAACGTCGCGCCGGTGCCGATGCCGATGGCGGCCAAGTCGTTCGATGCGGCCCGTTCGGCCGTGCCGGTGCAGGCGGGCGAGAATTCCTACAACGTCCAGGTCACGGTCACCTTCGAGCTGAAGTGACGCCCGGCCCAGTCGCGGGCATGCCGTTAACAAAAAGCCCCGAAGGAAACATCCTCCGGGGCTTTTTGAGCCGCGCCTCATTTGAGGGGCTCCGCTACTCAAGATTGATCTTCGCAGGAGATCATATCTGAATTGATCTTCGCAGGAGATCATATCTGATAGCTGATCCTCGCAAGGATCATGCTTTCAGGCGATCCTCGCAGAGGATCGTCCTTTCAGCTCCAGCCTCAGCGATAGATGATCGGGCAGCCGCGCTCGTTGGCGAACACCACCACGACACGGTCGCCATACTGGCGGCCGGCCACCTTCACGGTACGGCGGCTGATGTCGACGATGCGCGCGCGATGCAGGCCCATGCGCTCGGCCTTGTCGAGGGCGCGGTCCGGCGAGCAGCCGCGCCAGTCGCGATCGCGGTCGCGGTCACGGCGCCAGTCGCGGCGATAGCCGTCATCGTCGCCGGTGTAGATGCCGAAACGCGGGTCGTGCCTGTCCCCGAAACCGAGATAGAGGCTGTCCGCATGCGCCGGAATGGCGGCCAAAGTGCCAAGCCCGACAAGGGCCGAAAGGGCTGCCGTCTTGATCGTGTTGAACATCGTCTTCTCTCCTTGTTGTGGGCTTTCGCCCGTAGAACCGATGATTGGAAAATGCCTTTTTGCGTCTGAATTTTCTGCGAACCGACCATTCATGTCCGGTTCATGTAGCGCGAACCCGCCAGGGTTCCCCGCTCGCAGTGCTTAAACGCGAACCCCACGACGGTTCGTCCTTAAACGCGGACCCTTCAGCGTTCGTCATCAATATGCGTTGCGAACCGGTTACGGTTCGTCATCCAGTATATAATCGAAGTAGTCGTCTGGCTCGGCCAGATCGGTTTCCTTGGCCTTCACACGGCCCTGGATTGAAATCCCGGCATCGTGCACGGTCGCGGCGCTTCCCGAAACAAGCCTGTGCCACCAGTAGAGATCATGGCCCTCGGCGATAAGCCGGTAGGCGCAAGTTTTTGGCAGCCAGGTGATGGTGCGCACATTCTGCGGCGTCAGGCCGACGCAGTCGGGCACCCGCGCCAGGCGGTTGGCATAGTCGGAGCAACGGCAGTTCTGCGCGTCGAACAGCCTGCAGCCGACGCTTGTCCAGAATATCTCGCCGGTATCCTCGTCCTCGAGCTTCGACAGGCAGCATTTGCCGCAGCCGTCGCAAAGCGATTCCCATTCGGCCGGGGTCATCGCTTCAAGCGTCTTGGTTTTCCAGAACGGCGCGGTCATTTTGGTGGATTTGGCCCTCCGCGGCCTTCCGGTCAAGCGCTGCTGTGACGCTGACCCCGTATCAACATTAGAAAAACATGAAATTGCCTTTAAAAGGCCGGTTGGGCGTCCTTGGCTGGTGCCAATGCCTGACGGAACCAATTGCGGATGATGAAAGTTTGGGCAGGGATGGGACCCCAGTAGGAGAAAATTGATATGAAACGCCAACCACGGATTCTGGCGGGCACGGCAATCGGCCTGCTTATGGCATCCGCGCCGTTGGGCGCGTACCCGCTGCAGGGGGGTGTCGCTTCTGGCAGCCTGCACGGCGCGCCACTCATTCTCGCGCAGGCCGCCTGCGCCGAAGGCCAGTCGGCCGAGGAATGCGCCCAGGCCGGTGGCGGCCAGCAGGGGGAACAGCCGCGGAAAAGGAAGCGCGAACAGCAACAGCAAAGCGAATCGGCGCCGGCTGAACAAGCCGCACCCGCCGAGTCCGAGCAACAGCCGCGCAAGAAACGGCATGAGCAGCAGCAGACGGACAATGGCCAGTCCGGGGAGGCTGCCCCGGCCGAGCAGCAATTCAAGCCGCGCAAGAAGCGCGACCAACAGCAGCAGATCGAAGCGGCGCCCGCCGACCAGGGCGGCCAGCCCGCGACCGACGAGCAGCCGATCAAGCCGCGCAAGAAGCGCGATCAACAGCAGCAGATCGAGGCGGCGCCCGCCGACCAGGGCGGCCAGCCCGCGACCGACGAGCAGCAGCCGCGCAAGAAGAAGCGCAATCAGCAGCAGATCGAAGCAGCGCCGGCCGACCAGCAGCCCGCGCAACAGGTCGCACCTGCCGCCGGTAACCAGCAGCAGAACGACCAGCAGCAAGGCAACCAGGGTCGCAAGAAGCGCAAGCACGATCAGCAGCAGAGCGAGCCGGCCGGTCAGACCGGCGAGCAGGTGGCGCCGACCGAACAGACCGCTCCCGCCAACGACAACCAGCAAGGCGGCAACCAGGGGCGCAAGAAGCACCGGCAGAACCAGCAGAACGAGGCCGCTCCGGCGGGCGAACCCGTGCCACAGGCCGAGCCACTGCAAAACGGCGAGCAGCCGGTCCAGGGCGAACAGACCCAGGACAAGAAGAAGCGCGGCAAGAAACCGGCTGCCGAACAGCCGGCAAACGGTGAACAGCCCGCTACCGGTGAGCAACCTGCCAACGGCGAGCAGACAAAGACTGGCCGACAGCCCGCCACCGGCGAGCAGCAACCCGGGACCGGCGAACAGCCGGCGAACAACAACCAGCCTGCCAATGGCGGCAACGCCGCGCAGGGCGAAACCGCCAATCCGAACGAGGCACCTGTCCTGGACAGCCAGAAAGATGCCGTGCGCAAGCACCGGGGTCGCAACGATACCGGCCAGAACGGTGGTGCCCAGAACGACAACGGTCAGGCCGGCAATGGCCAGAAGACCAATCAGGCCGGACAGCGGCAGGGTGGCGAGCAGGCGCAGCAGCCGGCTCCGGTCGATCAAGGCCCGCCGCCCACCGACGACAAGTCGGCGCAGCAGGCGATCAGGCCAGAGAAGCTCGTCCCTGTGGATGAGGAGAAGGGCAAGCGGATCGACCGCACGCCCGAAGACTTTGCCCGCGACCGCCGGCGGCCAAAGGGCACCGACGTCGTGAAGCAGTTCGGCGACCGCGTCATCCTCCAGTTCAACAACCAGACATTCGTGGAAAGCAACGAGGCGCCCCGCATCACCCGCGGCGCCAAGGACGTCTACTACGAGGACCTGTCGGGCGGGCGCACCCGCGAGACGGTCGAACGCGGCAACGGCGTCCGCGTCGTCACCATCCGCAACCGTTATGGCGATGTCATCCAGCGATCGCGGGTCATGCCGGATGGCCGTGAATATGTGCTGAGCTATGTCGATGAGCGGCAGTACCAGGATGACGGCGACTGGCGCGATCCCGGCGACGACCTGCCGCCGATGCGGCTCACCATACCGCGGCGGGACTACATCCTCGATTCCGAGGATGTAGAGAGCGACGACGACTACTACACTTTCCTCGAGCAGCCGCCGGTGGAAAAGGTGCAGCGTCTCTACTCGATCGACGAGGTCAAGCGCTCGGCCCGCGTGCGCGACATTGCACGGCGTATCGATCTCGACACGCTGAACTTCGACTTCGGCTCGGCCACCATTTCCGACACCGAGGTGCAGAAGCTCGATGGCGTCGCCAACGCTATCGAAAAACTGCTGCAGAAGAACCCGGCCGAGACCTTCTTGATCGAAGGCCACACCGACGCCGTCGGCACGCCGGATGCGAACCTCGCTCTGTCGGACCGTCGCGCCGAGGCGGTCGCCGAGGCGCTCACCAACGCCTTCGGCATCCCGGCCGAGAACCTCACCACGCAGGGTTATGGCGAGGAGTATCTCAAGGTGAACACGCCCGGACCGAACCGCGAGAACCGGCGTGTCGCCATCCGCCGCATCACCTCGCTGGTGGCGCCGGTGGCGAGCAACAGCGACCAGCAATGAGCGTGTGATTTCAAGATCCTGTCCGGATTTTCGGAATCAGCGCGCAAGATGAAGGCCCGTCCTGTCCGGACGGGCCTTTTTCTTGCCGGCTCAAGAAGATTTGTCCTGCCGATTAGCGACTGCTCATTGAATCGCCGCATTGCGACACCCAGATTCTGTGTAGGGCGTTCCCTGCCCTGTCCCGACTCCAGCGGGACACACTGAGCCCCGTCGGGTCCCCTCCCCGGCGGGGTTTTTTGTCTTGAAAACCGGCCCTGTCTGGCCGAAATACCCTCTATCGCAATTTGAACGGAAGCCTTCATGAAGCGTCTCGAACTCGCCATCGAATCCGTCATCCTGGCCTCGCGCTGGCTGCTGGTGGTCTTCTATCTGGGGCTCGGCGTGGCGCTGGCGATCTACGCGCTTTCTTTCGGCAAGAAGCTTTATGAGTTCGTGATGAGCGCCTTCACGCTCGGCGACACCGACACGATCCTGAAGATGTTGGGCTTGATCGACGCCGCGCTTGTCGCCTCGCTGGTGGTGATGGTGATCATCTCGGGTTACGAGAACTTTGTCAGCCGCTTTGACGAGCAGGACGGCGAGGTCCATTGGCTGGGCACGATCGATGTCGGCTCGCTGAAGGTCAAGGTCGCCTCGACCATCGTCGCCATCTCCTCCATCCACCTTTTGCAGGTGTTCCTGAATTCCGTATCCTACACGACCGACCAGCTGATGTGGCTGACCATCATCCATCTCGCCTTCGTCGTTTCGGCGCTGATGCTGGCCTATATCGACCGAGTCATGGCGTTGGCCAAGGGCAAGAAGGCCGCGATGGATCGAGGCGAGCGCTCCGTCAGTAGATCCTTCTGACTTTCGTCTGCGAGTTCGCAAACACCTCGTCGGGGACAAAAAAGTCGCCCGCGAGCTGATCGGCCGCGCCCGGTGCGTAGATCGAAAAGTCCGTGACGCCTTCAGCGCGCAGAACCTCTTCGTCGATGTAGAAATTGCCGGTCGCCTCGCGCGACGGGCGCAGGAAGATCGCATGCGCCGCATCGGCCATGATGTCGGGCGAGCGGCTCATCGCCGCTACCGTCGCGCCGCCAAGCAGATTGCGCACGGCGGCCGTATCGATGGTCGAGATCGGCCACAGCGAATTGACGGCGATGCCGGCTCCGGCGAACTCCGCGCTCATGCCAAGCGTGCACATCGACATGCCGAACTTGGCCATCGTGTAGGCGACGTGGTTCTTGAACCACTTGGCCTTCATGTCGAGCGGCGGCGCCAGATTCAGGATGTGGGGATTCTCTGCCAACTTAAGATGGGGAATGCACATTTTGGAGACCAGGAAGGTGCCGCGCGTATTGATCTGGTGCATCAGATCGTAGCGCTTCATGTCGGTCTCCAGTGTGCCGGTAAGCTGGATGGCGCTGGCATTGTTGACGCAGATGTCGATGCCGCCGAACCGCTCCACGGTCCTGGCCACCGCCTCGGCGACCTGCGCTTCGTCGCGAATGTCGCAAAGCACCGGCAGCGCCTTGCCGCCGGCCTGTTCGATTTCTTGCGCCGCGCTATAGATCGTGCCCGGCAGTTTCGGATGCGGCTCGGCGGTTTTGGCCGCGATCGTCACATTGGCGCCGTCGCGCGCCGCGCGCAGCGCGATCGCCAGCCCGATGCCGCGCGATCCGCCCGAGATGAACAGCGTCTTTCCGTTGAGCGACATCCTTCGCCTCCCTCATCAATTCGGAAGGCAACTTGCGCGGCTGATGGGCACGGCGCAAGAGCCGAAAGGAGGCGAAGCGGTTACGCTGCGTAGCGTAGGAAACCACCGTGGCGCGGAGAGGATCACTTGAGATTCAGGTCAGGCCGAGTCGAGAATGGTGGGTTCCGAGAACCGGAGCGGAGCGTACTTGAAGTACGTGAGCACCGGAAGCGCAGGAAGCCGCCATTCGCAGGCTGGCCTCACCTGAATCTCAAGTGACCCTAGACCAGCACCAGCCCCTGCCGCATGGCGATGGCAATCGCGTCTGTCCGGTTGGCGGCGCCGAGCTTGATCAGGATGGCGGCGACGTGGAACTTCGCCGTGTGGACGGAAATGTTGAGCCGCCGGGCGATGATCTTGTTCGGCGCGCCTTCGGCCAGCAGCGCCAGCACTTCAGCCTCGCGCGGCGACAAGGCCGGGCGAGGCTGGTTGTCGTCAGGCGTCTCTTCCCCGGCAAGCTCGTCATCGTGGAAATCGCCATGCGCGACCTCCGACGGCGGCGCCTTGCCGACGCGGTAGCCTGACGCCGCCAATCGCGCAGCGGCGGCGATCAGCAGGCCATTCGCGGAGACAGGCAGCACGGCCAGCACATTGTCCGCCGCCCCCCGCTCGCCGCCCGCACGCCGCGAAAGCAGGACGATGGGCGTCGCCGAACTGACGACCCGGCTTTCCAGGCCGGCCTCATCGGCGACGGCGACATCCGCCATTTGGCCGACGCCACTTCCAGCCAATGCCGGCGCCAGATCGTCGCTCGCGGCCAGCGCATCGGCAAGCTGCTCGGCCCGCTGGGCATCGGCAAGCGCGACAAGCACCGTCAGCCGGTGAATTGCCGGCTCCGGTCTCGCAATCATTTGTGCCGCGCTGCTGGCCATCGATCCTCTCAGCTCAGCGGTTTCTCGCCGATGGTGATCGACACGTCGCGCTCGGCGCCGCCGCTCGAAACGCCTAGAGTGACGGTGGTGCCCGCGCTGTCCGGTCCGAGCTTGCGGATCAGCTCGCGCGGTCCATGCACGGCCTCGCCGTTCCAGGCGATGACGATGTCGCCGACATGCAGGCCGGCGGCCTTGGCCGGGCCTTTATCGTCGAGGCTCATCACCATGGCGCCTTTGGTGTCGCCATTGCGGATCGGATGCAGCCCGGCGCCGAGATAGCCGCGCGCGACATGGCCCTTCTCGCGCAGTGTCGCGACCGCGCGCTCGATCGTCTCATAGGGCATCACCAGCGCCCGCCGGCGCGGTCCGAACAAGAGCATGCCGATCACGCCGCCCTTGGCGTCGAGCACCGGCCCGCCCTCGAAGCGCCCGCCGGTGTTGATGGCGAGGTTGATGCGCCGGTCGATCGTGCCGCCGCGCATCGAGCGCCAGGCCGAACCGACCTCGCCGACCGTGCCGAATACGGCAAGCGCGGCTCCCTCGCTGCTGCCCGCGGCGATCGCCAGATTGCCTGGGCGCACGGCAGAGGCCTGGGCCAACTGCGGGAGACCGGCAGCACCGGAAGCAGGCTTCAACAGGGCAACGCCCGTCGAAGGATCGCGTCCGACAAGCTCGGCCTTGACGGCCTCGCCGGAAGCCAGCGTCAATTCGATCTCCTCGCCGGCTTCGACCGCTTCCTCGGCGGTGACGAAGAAACCGTCGCGCCAGTGGAAGGCGCTGGCGGTGCGGTGATGGTGCGTGACGAAACTCGCCACCGCGGGGGCAGCGGTGGCCGCGACGTCGGCAATCGCGTCGGAAAAGGCACTGAGGTTGAAGTCGCTCATAAGACTATCTCCTGGGTTCGGTGACCCAGATATCGCTCGGTAGCGCAGCCTCGGGTACTCGCCTGACGGCTAGTCACCGGCCCGACTGGCCATCTGGTCAGGTCGCGGCAATTGCGGCCGCTCCGCACATATAGTCATCATTGTACGAGGGAACACGCCCATGGCTTTCGCAGCCGAAAAACTTCCATCCGATGACACTTTGCTCGACGCTTACTCGGTATCCATCGCCGATGCCGTCGACCGCATCGGTCCGGCCGTGTGCCGCATCGAGCGCATCGGCGCCGGCGGCCACGGTTCGGGCTTCGTCATCGCGCAGGACGGACTGGTCGTCACCAACTTCCATGTCGTCGGCGACGCGCGCGCCGTGCGCGTCACCATGCCGGACGGCGCCGCGCGCGAAGGCCATGTGCTCGGCCGCGATCCCGACACCGACATCGCGCTGGTGCGCGCCGACGGCAGTTTCGCCGACGTCGCGCCGCTCGGCGATTCCAAACGCCTGCGCCGCGGCCAGATCGCCATCGCCATCGGCAATCCGCTCGGTTTCGGATGGACAGTCACCGCCGGCGTCGTCTCGGCGCTCGGCCGCTCGATGCGCGCCTCGACCGGGCGGCTGATCGACGACGTCATCCAGACGGATGCCGCGCTCAATCCCGGTAATTCGGGCGGACCGCTGGTGTCGTCGGCGGGCGAGGTGATCGGCGTCAACACCGCCATGATCCACGGCGCGCAGGGCATCGCCTTCGCGGTCGCCTCCAACACCGCCAATTTCGTCATCTCGGAAATCATCCGCTTCGGCCGTGTGCGCCGCGCCTTCATCGGCGTTTCCGCCGACACGACCAACCTGCCGCGCCGGGCGGCACTCTTGTCGCAAGTGACCACGAACACGGCGGTGCGCCTGCGCGGCGTCGAGAAGAACGGCCCGGCGGCCAATGCCGGCCTGAAGGAGGGCGACATCATCGCGGCAATAGACGGCCGGCCGGTCACCGGCGTCGACGACCTCGTGCGCATGCTCGACGCCGAGCGCATCGGCCGCGAGACGCTTTGCACCGTCGTGCGCCGCACCGGCGTCAGCCAGGTGACGGTGATGCCGGTGGCGCGGACGAACTGAGAGCCGTCGGGCGGCCTAGCCCCCGGCCGCGCCCTCGGCGTAATGCGCCAGGAACTCCTTGCTTGGCGGGATCGGCTTGATCACGTCGATCAGCACGCCGTTGGGGTCCCTGGTGAGTGGCGCTGGCCGAAGGGCTCGTCGCGCAAGCTGCGCAGGATCGGCAGGCCTGCGGCGACGACGCGCTCATAGACGGCGTCGGGATCCCGGACCTCGAAATTGATCAGCAGGCCGGACGCGCGCCCCCGTCCCTCTTGCGGGATCGTCTCATGGTCGCCCTGGACGATGCCAAGGTTGACGCGCCTGTCCTCGACCGACTGCAGGTGCACATACCAGTCGCTCTCGAAGAGCGGGGTGAAGCGGAAATGCTCGACGTAAAAGACCGCCGTCCCGGCGACATCGCCCGTCATCAGCACCGGATAATAGCTGGTCGTCTTCATCTTTCCTTCTCCTCGCATCCAACATACAGTCTGTATGTAAGTTCAAATAACATACAGGCTGCATGTATGCAACAAGAGTCCGGGCGCCGCTCCAACCGCGACCGCACCGAGGCGACGCGCGCCGATCTGATCCACGCGGCGCGAAAGCTGTTTACGGAAAAATCCTACGCCGAGACCGGCACGCCGGAGATCGTCGCCGAAGCCGGCGTGACGCGCGGCGCGCTCTACCATCACTTCGCCGACAAGCAGGCGCTGTTCGCGGCGGTCGTCGAGCAGGAGGCCGCGTCCGTGGCGGCGGAGATCGACCATGCCTCCCCGCCCTCGCTATCCGCGCGTGACGCGCTGATCGCCGGATCAGATGCCTATCTCAAGGCGATGCGCGCGCCCGGCCGCACGCGGCTTCTGCTGCTCGACGGGCCGGCCGTGCTCGGGCGCGCCGCCATGGACGAGATCGACAACCGCCACGGCAACCGCTCGCTGCGCGAAGGTTTGGCGGCTGCGATGTGCGCGCAAGCGATGACCAGATTGCCTCTTGAGGCGCTGACCGCCCTGCTGGCGGCGGCCTTCGATCGGGCGGCTTTGGCCATCGAGGCGGGCGCGTCCGGCGCGGATTACCGCGCGGTGCTGATCGCGCTCATGGACGGCTTGTCTCCGGCCCTTCCTCCGTCCACACGCCCGGCTCCATCTCGTTGAAGCAGCCGAGCTGCCGCTTGAACTCGTCGATCAGCCAGGTTGCCGCCGGCTTGGGGCTGCGGTCGACGCGGTGCATGGCATAGAGCGGCGAGCGTACCTCGCGATAGGGCTCGAGATCGAGTTCGACCAACCGGCCGCTGGCAAGGTCGTCGGCGATCAGCCAGCGCGGCAGGCCGCCCCAGCCGAGACCTTCGCGCATCAAGGCATGCTTGGTGCGCACATCCGTCAGCCGCCACGTCCGATAGGCAAACACGCCATAGTCGCGCCCGCGTGTCCGCTCCGACTGGTCGGTGACGACGAGCTGGATATGCTCGCGCAAATCCTCGACGGCGACGGGCCTGGGCAGCTTCGCCAGCGGATGGTCGGGCACCGCCGCCGGCACCATCGAGGTGAAGCCGATGCGCAGCAGATTGACGTCGGCGTCGCCTTGCAGGCCGCCAAAGCCAAGATCAGATTGGCCATTGACGACCTGGTCGACGATCAGGCCGAGCGAGCCGATGTAAAGGCGCAACATGACCGCCGGGAACTGAACCTCGAAGGCCTTGAGCACGCGCACCAGCGCCGGTGAAGGCAGCGCCACGTCGACCGATATTGCCACTTCCGCTTCCAGCCCTTGCCGGTAGCCATCGGCGCGCGAGCGGATGCGCTGCAGGACGCCGATCATGCGCCGCGCGTCCTCCAGCATCGCCTTGCCGACATCGGTCAGCTGCGGCTCGCGCACGCCTTCGCGCTCGAACAGTTTCAAGCCGAGCTGCGCTTCGAGATTGGCGATGCCGTAGCTCACCACCGACTGCGCCCGGTTGAGCTTGCGCCCCGCGGCCGAGAAGCTGCCGGTGTCGGCTACTGCCACCAGGATCTGGAGCTGATCCAATGTCGGGTTCGGCTGCATGGCTAGGCCATCTATTTTATTGATGGATTGTATGCACATTATACCAGTTATCCTGATGGAGCAGCAATCCCATATCGGTGTGGAAAGTTTTAATCCCAACCCCAAGGGGACACCGCCATGTCTATTCTGCTCGTTACCTCCAGCCCGCGCGGCGCCGCTTCGCACTCGACCCGCGTCGCCACTGATCTTGCCCAGAAGCTGGTTGCCGCCGATCCGGCCAGCACGCTTGTCGTGCGCGATCTGGTCGCCAATCCGCTGCCGCATATCGACCCTGACTACGCCACCGGCATCTATACGCCGGCCGAAGCCCGTACGCCTCGCCAGGCCGAAGTCGTCGGCGTTTCCGACGCCGTGCTCGACGAGCTCTTCGCCGCCGACACCGTGATCCTCGCAACCGGCTTCATCAACTTCAACATCTCTTCCACGTTGAAGTCCTGGGTCGACCACGTCGCCCGCTCGGGCAAGAGCTTTGCCTATGGCGAAGGCGGCCCGAAGGGTCTCGTCAGCGGCAAGAAGGTCTATATCGTGCTGGCTTCCGGCGGCATCTATTCTGAAGGCGTCGCGGTGCAGATGGACCATGCCGTGCCTTACCTGCGCAGCGTGCTCGGCTTTCTCGGCATGACCGACGTCGAAGTCATCCGCGTCGAGGGCGTTGGCATGGGTGCCGATGCGGTCACCGCCGCGCTGGCCCAGGCCACCGCCAAGGTCGATGCGATCGCTGCCGCCAACGCCAATCAGGTCGCCGCCGCGGCCTGATTGCCGATGCCGGTAATGAAAGAGGCAGGCGCCCGCCAGCGCGTGCCTCTTTTTGCGTTCGCTGGTAGGTGGCCGCCCTACAGCGGCGGCAGCACTACCGCCGGATGGCGATCCTCGCGCAGGATCAGCCCCAAGCTGTAATCCAGCGCCAGCTTCATGGCGCCAAGCGCGGTTCCGACATCTTCCAGCGAACTGACCGCAATCTGCGTCGGCCATGCCAATTCGCCGGCCACCCGTTCGACCTCCGCCGTCATCAGCGTATTGCGCCCGACGCCACCACCAAGCACGATCAGGCCCGGATCGAACATGCCGATACAGCCGGCCGCGAGCCGGCCGATATCGGCGGCATGGCGCGACACTGCCTCGGCGGCCGGGCGCGACCCTGCGAGCGCCAGCGCGAACAATTCCTTGGCCGAGTTAGGCGGGGCTCCTTCTTGCGCCGGCCAGGTCTGCCGGCTGCGTTCGATCAGCGCCCGCGAGCCGAGATAGTGCTCCAACCCTTCGCGATAAGGCACTTCGCTGACCGACCACGGAAAAGGCATGCGGCCGACTTCGCCGGCAGCGCCGCCTGCGCCGCGATAAAGCCGGCCTTCATTGATGAGGCCAAGGCCGACGCGCACGCCGACCTGCAGGAAGGCAAAGGTCTGGTGACCTTGCGCCGCGCCGAAATGCATTTCGCCGATCGCCGCGCAGTTGACGTTGTTCTCCAGGATGATCGGCACATCGATCTTTCGTCGAAGCGTGTGCAGCACGGCGTCCGGACTATTGCCCTGGCCATTGCCGAGGCGGCTGTGCGAGACGATGCGCGGCACCGCGACCGCTATGCTGCGCAAGGTGCGGAAAGTCTTGCCAACCTTTGCGGGGATCGATTTGGCCACCGACAGAACGACCGCGCCGATCTCATCGATGGTCGCCCCGTCCGCAATGCTCTCCTCCCCCGTGGCCAAAGGCTGGGCATCCATCGAATAGGCGACGGCGCGCACTTGTGCGGCGCCGACATCGATGCCGATCACATAGCCGGCACCGGGGCCAATGCCATAGACGGTGGCGGTCCGCCCGACGGCGCCGCGTTCCGTCCCGCGCGACGCAACGAGGCCGAGCGCGCTGAGCTCTGAAACGGCGGCCGACATGGTCGGCTTGGAGAGTTCCAGCATCGAGCCGAGCTTCGGCCGCGTCACCGGCCCTTGCGAGGCCAGCAGGCGCAGCACGGCGCGGGCGCTTTCCGTCAAGCTGGGGATGTCGGCTGGAGCCATCTGCGACGTTTATCCCGCCTCTAGTCCCTCTTGGCGCTCGGTCCGGACCTGCCGTAGCGTATATCGCGAATCAAACACGACAGCCGTCATTGTGAAGGGTTTGAGCGGTTTCCGCGAATTCCCCGGCAAGAACAGCGGCGGCGACGGGATCAAAGCTCAGTCGGCGACCAGGGTTTCAGCTTGGTGTCCGTCTGCCGGTAGCGGAAGGTGATATCGGTGAGGCCGGCCGCATCCTGCATGTCGCCGACGATCATCTGCAGCGCGATGATTTCCAGGATGCCGTTCGCCATCGCATTGCCCAGCGCCGGAATGGAGATGACAGCCAGCCTGTCGGCAGCAGCGATGTCCATCCTGCACGTAATCAGGACCGAGGGGCAGCCGAAGGCCGCGACATCCTGCGCGATCTTGACCTCGCGGCCGTCGCCGAAGGCGACAAGGCCTGTGGCCGCGTCCTGCGATTCCATCGGGCCGTGCAGATAGTTCAGCGTATCCCAGCCGGAGGCAGGAACCCGAACTGCCTCGCGGATCAGCATCGCCGCCTCGCCCGCGTTCGCAAAACCTATACCGGCGCCGACGATGTCGATGGAGGCACGGCCGGCCAGCAGCCTCGCTGCCCGGCCGGCACTTTCCCAGCCATCGGCCAGCAGTCGCTCGACTGCCCCCGGCAATTGCGCCCAGTCGAAGGAGCCGCCGGTGATCCTGTCGACCAGCATGCCGAGCGCGAGCAAAGTGCCGGTATAACCGGTCGAACTCGCGCCATTGTCGGCGCCCGATTCCATGGCGATCACCGCGCCAGTTATACCGGCCAGCGGATTGTCGCCGCCACGGCAGATGGCAAGGCGAGGATAGGCTTTCGCCTGTAGCATCACATCGGCGATTTCACGGCTCTGGCCGGAGGCTGACAGAGCGACAAAGGCTTCCGCGGACGCATCTGTCCGGCCATAGAGTTCGGTCGGCACGAAAGCGATCCCCCGCCTGCCGGACTGGCGCAGATAGAAGGCGCCGGCGAGCGCCGCCTGATAGCTGGCGCCGATACCGGCAAAGCCGATGGCTCCCGCGGTGAAACCCGAGAGGTCGAGCGTGTCGAGCGCCTTGGCCACAGCCTGCCTTCCGGTCTCAAGGCTTTCGGCTTGGCGGGACACCGCCGTTCGGTAGCCGATACGCTTCATTTTCGATGCTCCATGACTGCTATGCTCTGCTGCGGGAAGCTGTTTGGCCCGCGACAAGGCGTCCAGCCAGCGCCACCGCGCCGATCACCGGCGGCTCGCGCAGCAGGACCACGTGGCTTATCGGCGACACCGATGCCATGGCCTCGACGAAAGCATCCATCAGCATCGGCTGCTCGGCAATGACGCCGCCGCCGGCAACGACAAGCGCGGCATTGGCGCCGCGTTCGATCAGCAATTGGACGAGCGCGGCAAGTCCCTCCCCGCCTTCCTTGATGACGCGGGAAGCGAGCGGCGAGCCGGCAGTTGCCGCATCGAAGACGGCGTTGGCGTAGCGGCCCCAGGCCGCGGCACCCCTCGTCTCGTTGAGCAATATACCGAGCTTGGTCTGGTCGTCGGTTCCGATTTCGCGCATCAGCACGGCGATCAGCGGATCGCCCTCCTGGCCGCGGTCGAGCGCGCGGCGGATCGCCTTGGCCGCTTCCCGCACCAGTGCGGCGGCGCTGCCTTCGTCACCCAGGATCCAGCCCCAGCCGCCAGCGGCAAGCATCTTGCCCTCGGCTGTGCGCGCGACCGCGATCGAACCGGTTCCGGCCACCACCCCGATGCCGTCATCATAGCCGGCCGCGGGCACCATCAGTTCGGCGTCGTTGACCACCTGCACCCTGGTTTTGAGATTGGCTGACAGCAGCGCCTGGAAACGCCGGCATTGCTCGTCGGTATCGCAACCATGCGCGCCGACGGCCATGGCAGCCGGCGATGATCCGCCGCACAGGTCCGCAACGATGGCCGCCAGTTTCGCCGCATCGGCCTCCATCTGGCGGATCCGCCACTCGTCGGTGACAACCGTCTTGTCGAACAACAAGGTGTCGCCGCGCCGCCCCATGATGCGCGTCTTGGTGCCGCCTATGTCCACGCCCGCCAACAGGTTCTGATCCACGAACATTCCCCTCGTCCCACGGGCTACCGATGGACCGCACGACGTCACGATCACATTAGTTAGGAAACTTTACAAACTATCTTTCCAGACGGCAAGAACTATGATTTGATTAATCGCGTCAAAGCGCATGAAGCGCTGAATGGGAGATCGGGAAGATGAGCAGGAGAAGGATCGGCCTGGCCCTCGCGGCCGCCTCTTTCGCATGGGGATTCGCAACAAGTCTGGCGCACGCCGCCGACATCTCGTTCTGGACCTGGCGCCAGGAAGACAAGGCCGCCTACAACGAGCTCTTCGCCGACTTCACCAAGGCCAATCCGGACATCCACGTGAAGTTCGAGTCCTTCCCGGACGAGAATTATCCGACCATCGTCTCGACGGCGTTGGCCGGCGGCAAGGGCGGCGACGTCATCCACACCCATGCCTATGGCTGGCTCGAGCAATTCGTGAAGGCCGGTTATTTCGAGCCGCTCGACATGAGCACCGTGCCCTCGCTCGCCAACCAGCCGGCGGATGCGCTGGTGTCCGGCACCTACCGCGCCGACAAGAAGGTCTATTCGCTGCCCTTCGCCTCGCAGACGCTTGGCCTGTTCATCAACAAGGACGTCTTCGCCAAGGCCGGCCTGACGCCGCCGACCACCTGGGATGAGTTCATCGCCGCCAGCAAGGCGCTGAAGGAAAGGGGCATCTATCCCTTGGCTAACGGCATGGGCACAAGCTGGTTCAACGAGATGTTCGTGGCCATCTTCACCAACCCGTTCCTCGGCCAGGACTTCGTCAGCGACCTGACCAGCGGCAAGACCACCTTCAAGGACCCGCGCTATGTCGCGGCACTCGGCAAGCTGCTCGAACTGCGGCCCTATATGCCCGAAGGCTTCGAAGGCATCGACTATGAGACGGCCGGCCAGCTGTTCCTGAGCGGCAAGGCGGCGATGCTCGCCGGCGGCAGCTTCGACATCGCCACCTACCGGTCGCAGAACCCCGCCATCAACATGGACTTCGTCGCCCCGCCAATGGCCAAGGCCGGCGACACGCCGCAAGCCACGAAATTCTTCGACGGCGGCTACGCGGTCAATTCCAAGTCGGCCAACAAGGAAGCGGCGCTCAAGCTGGTCAACTGGATGGGCACCAAGGAGTTCGGCGACAAGTTCTCGGCCTTGCTCGGCAACATCTCGCCGATCAAGGGCGTCGTCATCAAGGACGAACTCTTGTCGCATGTCGCCAAGTTGAACGAGACGGCGATGCCGCATATCAATGTCGTCTATTTCCGCTTCGAGAAGCCGACGGGATCGGAGCTGCTGCAGGGCGACATCACCAAGATGATGTCCGGATCGATCACGCCGGACCAACTCGCCGCCGACATCACCGACGGCCTCGCCAAATGGTACAAGCCGTTCCAGGGCCAGTGAGTTCCAGGGCAAGTGAGATGACGGACGGCTGGCGCCACACCGAAAGACCTTTTCCGTGGCGCCGGTCGCTCTGGATTGCCGCGCTGCTGACGCCGGCGCTGGTGGTCATGGTGCTGTTCGTGCTGTGGCCGCTCCTGTCGGCCTTCCGCTTCGCCTTCTATGAGTTCAACGGCCTGCGTCCGTCCGGCTTCATCGGTTTCGAAAATTTCCGCGAGGTCCTGTTCGAAAAGCCATATAGCGACTGGACTTACAATGCGCTGAAGCACAACGTCGTCGCCTTTCTGGCGCTGATGGTCTTCGAGAACGGCACTGCTTTCCTGATCGCCTTCGCGCTGCTCAAGGCGCTGCCGGGCCATCGCGTCCATCAGGTCATCGTCTTCCTGCCGGTGGTGCTGTCGGCGGTGATCGTCGGCTTCCTGTGGAAGCTGTTCCTGCATCCCCTGTTCGGGCTGGTGAACCAGCTCATTGGCCTGGTCGGCGTCGGCGCCATTCCGTGGCTCGGCAACGAAAACACTGCGCTCGGCAGCATCCTGTTCGCCAACATCTGGCACTGGCTCGGCTTCCCCACTCTGGTGCTGCTTGCCGGCATGCAGCGCATCAGCAAGGACGTGCTGGAGGCCGCCCGCCTCGACGGCGCCGGCGACTACGCGCTGATGACGAAGATCGTCTGGCCGTTGATCGCGCCGAGCGTCACCATCGTCACCATCCTGACCTTCATCGGCAGCTTCAACTGGTTCGAAATCCCTTATGTGATGGCCGGCCTGACGGGTTCGCCGGGCGGCTCGACCGACGTGCTCGGCCTCTATTTCTACCGCACGGCCTTCGGCAGCACGACCACCGGCATCCAGGATTTCGGCCAGGGCAGCGCGCTGGCCGTGCTGATGTTCGTCTTCGTCGCCGGCGTCACCGCCATCGCCCTGCGTTACCTGCGCCGTCGCGAAATCGAGCAGTGATGAGGGATCGCGGCGAGACGATCAGGAACGGCGCCATCCAGCTCTTGCTGGCGGTCAATGCCGTGATCATGATCTATCCGCTGTTCGTCATGGTGGCGTCGTCGTTCAAGACCAACGCCGAGATCTTTTCCTCGCCGCTCTCGCTGCCGACGCATTTCTCGACCGCCAATCTGGAGAAGGTTTGGACCGAGACCAATTTCGTCCGCTATTTGGCAAATTCGGTTGGCATCACCGCGGCCTCGGTCGCGCTGATCCTTTTGTTCAGCACGCTCGCCGGCTATGCGATCGCCCGCTACCGGTTCCGGCTGAGCTCGCTGGTCCTGATGTTCTTCCTGAGCGGCATGACCGTGCCGCTGAAGCTGGCGATCATCCCGCTGTTCATCCAATTGGACACGCTCGATCTCGTCGACAGCTATCTCGGGCTGGTGCTCGTCTATGTGGCCATGGGCATTCCTTCGGCTGTCTTCATCATGACCGGCTTCCTGCGCACCTTGCCGCGCGAGTTGGAGGAATCCGCCCGTATGGACGGCGCCAGCGAGCTCCGCATCATGTGGTCGATCATGCTGCCGCTGGCGCGGCCGGCGCTGGTCATCGTGGCGATCCAGAACGCGGTGCCGATCTGGAACGACTTTTTCTTCCCGCTGGTGCTGATCACTTCCGACAATTTGAAGACACTGCCGCAAGGGCTGACCGTGTTCGTCGGCGAATTCACCACCGACTGGGGGGTGCTGTTCACCGGTCTGACACTGGCGGCGCTGCCGATTACCCTGCTCTATATCGTGCTGTCGAAGCAGTTCATTTCTGGCATCACGCAAGGCGCGGTTAAATAGGCGCAGTCAGACAGCGAAGAGATCGAGGCATCAAAAGTGGCGAACCGGAACAAGATCATCATCACCTGCGCGGTCACAGGCTCGATCCATACGCCGTCAATGTCGCCGCATCTGCCGGTGACGGCCGAGGAGATCGCCACCGCCGCCATCGAGGCGGCCGAGGCGGGCGCCGCGATCGTCCATCTTCACGCCCGCAATCCGGTCGATGGACGCCCCGACCAGTCGACAGAGGCGTTCGCCCCTTTCCTGCAGGTCATCAAGCAGCGCTCCAACTGCGTCGTCAACATCACCACCGGGGGTGCTGCGACGATGAGCGTGGAGGAGCGCGTCCGACCGGCGAAGGTGTTCGCGCCCGAGGTCGCGTCGCTCAACATGGGCTCGATGAACTTCGCGCTGTTCCCGATGCTGGAGCGCTTCAAGACCTTCGAGCATGAGTGGGAGCGGCCTTATCTGGAATCCTCGCGCGACCGCATCTTCCGCAACACCTTTGGCGACATCGAGCACATATTGCGCACCTGCGCCGACAACGGCACGCGCTTCGAGATCGAGTGCTACGACATCGGCCACCTTTACACGCTGGCGCATTTCGTCGAGCGCGGCCTGGTCAAGGCGCCGTTCTTCGTCCAGAGCGTGTTCGGCATCCTCGGCGGCATCGGCACGCATCCCGAAGACGTCGCCCATATGAAACGCACGGCCGACCGCCTGTTCGGCAACGACTATCACTGGTCGGTCCTGGGCGCCGGCCGCCATCAATTGCCGATCGCCACGCAGGCGATCGCGCTGGGCGGCAATGTGCGGGTCGGCCTGGAGGATTCGCTGTGGATCGGCAAGGGCAAGCTTGCCCGCTCCAGCGCCGAGCAGGTGACCAAGGTCCGCCAGATTATCGAAGGCCTCGGCGCCTCGATCGCCACGCCCGACGAGGCGCGCCAGATCCTGCAGCTCAAGGGCGGCGACAAGGTCGCGTTCTGACTGGGGCGCCGGTCAGCCGAACATCCGCTCGCCCTGCTCGTCGACGAGCTGGATGCCCTTCTTGATCGAGATGTCGACGGCGTCGTCGAGCCCGGCGAAACGGTCGGCGCGGATGAAGCGGTGCTCCTTCATCACGCCGTCCACTTCCTTCGAGACGACGCCGCAGGTCTGGTACTGGCCTTCGGCCTTGTAGGGCGTCGCGCTGATCAGGAATCCCTTGTGCTCGACCTGCTTTGCCGGCTTGGTGGAGCCAGTCTCCGTTGCCTCACTACCGCCGCCGCCAAAAAGCTTTTTCAGAAAAGACATTTTTCAAAACTCCCGTTCACGCCCACACAAGAGGAATCACCGCATCCCCTGTTCGCGCAGGCCCTGTTCACGCAGGCTTTGTCTCAGCATGCGCGAATGCGCCGCCGTGTTCCAGCCCCTTGACGAAAACGCCGACAAGAAGCTCGATCTGATGCCAGATCTCCTCGGCCTGCCTGCTGTTCGAATTCGCAACATAGCCACTGGTCACAATGCCATGCACGCTTGACCACAGGGTCCGCGCCGCAAGCGCGCGGCGGTCGTCGTCGAGGCCGAAATCGCCTGCCTTGAGCACGCCGGCGACGATGTCGAAGAGCGCGTCGAGCAGCGCGTCATAAGCGTCCGGGCCAGGCCGCGTCGCGCGTCGGCGGTTGAAGGCAAGCACAGCCGGCCAACTGCCGGGATGCGCCTCGACGAAGCGCACATAGGCAGCCGCCATCGCCAGGATGCGATGCTGGACGTCGGTCACCCCTTGCCTTTCGAGATCGGCCATCGCCGCCAAGCCTGTCGCGCCCAACCGGTCGAGCAGCCGCATGTTGACGGCGCGGTGCACCTCGTCGAGATCGGCAAACAGATTGTAGACCGATCCGACGGAGATGCCGGCCTGCTCGGCGATGGTGCGCGCTTTCAGGTTCTCGGCGCCGCCCTCGTTGAGCAGCGCCTCGGCGATGGCGAGCACCTTCTCGCTCATCTCTTCCTTGTCCAGCGCCATGCTCTTTCCTGTCCTTATGTCCGAAGTCGCAAGCCTAGCCGGGAATTCATTCCATTTGCTTGCGTTTACCATGTCCGGCAGCTCATGAACAGCGTTCAAAATAGCTCTTAAACAATGTTCATTTCCTGTAATGTTGAGTTTGTGAACAACGTTCACGAAAACAGGGAGAAGACCATGCTTAGCCTGATCAAGACATTGCTGGACGGCGCCAGCGCACGGGCCGAGGACAATCTGAAGGATCGTTTTGCGATCGACCTCCTGGCCCAGCGCATCCGCGACGCGGAGGCGGGCCTTGCCGCCGCCAAGCAGACGCTCGCCTCGCTGATCGTACGCCAGCGAGCCGAGCAGACCAGCCTCGACCAGCTCGACCGCCGCATCGCCGATCTGGAGACCCGCACGCTCAGCGCGCTTTCGGCCAACAACCGGGCGCTTGCCGAAGGCGGCGCTTCCGCAATCGCCGAACTTGAGAACGAGCGCGAGGTCCGCCGCGCCACGGTCAAGAGCCTGGGCGAGAAGACCTTGCGGATGCGTCTGTCCGTAGAACAGGCGCATCGCCGTATCATCGATCTCAACCAGGGCATGATTTCCGCCCGTGCGATCGATGCAGAACGCAAGGCGCAGTCCCGTCTCAACCGTTCGATCGGCCGCACCGCGAGCATCAACGAAGCGGAGGAATTGCTCGCTCGCATCAAGGAAAGCAGCGACCCGTTCGAGGAGGCCGGCATCCTCGACGAGATCGACGGCGAGCTGCGCCACGAGGCGATCCGTGAACGCCTCGCCGAAGCAGGCCACGGACCAGCCACCAAGGTGCGCGCTGAGCACGTCCTGGCGCGCCTGAAATCGCTGAACTGAGCCCGAAATTCCAAAACGGATCAAACCAAAGGAACACCACGATGAACGGCAATCAGACTTACATTTTGTTCAATACGGTGTCGGTGGGCGCCGCCTACTTCATGCTGGCCCTGTCGCTGTGGCTGGCGCCGGTCGACCTCTCGACCAAAGGTTACTGGGCGATGGGCGTCCTCTTGCTCACCGGCAGCCTGGTGAACCTGGTCAAGTACCGCACCGACGAGCGGATCGCGGCCGAGACCACCGCCAAGATCGAGAAGGCGCGCAACGAGAAGCTGATCAGCGAATATGTCGGCAAGGAATAATCCCTGCCCTTACCGATCACGGACTGAATGCAAAAGCCCGGAGCGATCCGGGCTTTTGGGTTCCATATGAGAATGTCTTAGCGACGAGCCAAGGCCTCGATCGCCTCGGCGGCGTCTTCCAGGATGCTGATCGCCTCGGCCTGCTTGTCTTCCGGCGCGTCGGCGATGTCGCCGAGCGCGGCGCGCAGCCGGTGGCGCAGCGCGCGGAACCGGTCGCGCGTTTCCGAGCGGCCGCGGCGCCCCTCGTCCTTGTCGTCGCCCCAGCCGAACCATTCGCGCGCCGCGGCCATCTTGCGGCCGAAACGCTCAAGATGGTCGAGCACGCTGTCGATCATCTCGCGATTCTCCTCGAGATGCGCCTTGCCGGCCTCGGTGATCGAAAACACCTTCTTGTTGCCTTCGCTAGAGGACACCGCGTAGCCCGCCTCCTCCAGGAAGGTCAGCGTCGGATAGACCACGCCCGGGCTCGGGCTGTAGACGCCGCTGGTGCGCTCTTCCAGAGCCTTGATGATGTCGTAGCCGTGGCGCGGCGCGTCGGCCAAAAGCGACAGCGTGATCAGCTTGAGATCGCCGTCGGCCAGCATGCGCCCGGCGCGGAACATGTCGCCCGGGCCGCCGCGTCCGCCGCCCCTGCCGCCATGGCCGAACGGGCCAAAGCCGCCGCCGCCGCGGCCGCCGAATTTGCCGGCCATATGCATGAACATACGCTCGCCGAAGTGGTTGTGTCTGTGCATGGATTGCTCCTTGAGTTATATCTTACGATACATCGTAAGTAAGACGCACGGCTTGCAGAGTCAAGATATATCTTAAGATGTATCTTACGACGTGCCAAGACCGCTTATGCGTCTTCGTATGACTGGGCCGAGAGCGCTACCAATGGCCCTTGCGTCGGTTCCAGGCGTAGAGCACGTCCGCGAAACGGTCATAGGCAAAGCGCGTCAACGGCAGGGCGATGGGGTTGCCGAACAAGCTCGCCAGCCATTCCCCGCCCGGCGTGATCCGCCAGACCGCGATCGCCACGTCGGCGCCAACCAGCAGCCGCCCGCTGGCGTCGGTCGCGTGCAGGCGCCGGCGAATATCCTCCAGCGAGGCGCCGAAGGCGGAGAGCGCCTCGGGTTCGAAATTGATGTCGCGGAATTCGACGCGGCCGGCCTTGACCGCTTCGGCGAGCCGCCGCTTCTGGTGGTTGATGCCGGCGTCGCACACCGGACAGCGTGTGTTGTACCAGACGGTGAGCAGCGGCTTGGGCATGGCGCGACTATCGGGAATGCGGCGCGACTGCGCAACAGCCGCGCCGATCCCTAGGGCAATTCCAGGAAAAGTGTGGGCGGTTTTCCGCCTGGAAATTGCAACAAAACAAAGACTTAGTGCGGTTCACCGTTTCCGTGAAACGGTGAACCGCTCTAAGTCGCCTTACCCGAGCGAGCTGATGATTTCGCGATAGGCGAATTCCGGGAACGCCTTCATCGTCCGCGTTTTGACATTGCCGCCCGACGACAACAGCAGCGCGAAGCGGGCGAGCACCGCATCGTCCGGGGCTTCGACGATGGCGACCATGTCGCATTCGCCCATGGTCAGATAGAACGACTTGAACGATCCGCCCATTTCTCCCAGCAGCTTCTTGGCGGCATCGAGCCGCTTTGGCGACTCCCGCACATTCTTGGCGCCCAGCTCGGTCCAGTTGATAAGCACGATGTAGGTTGTCATGGCACACCTCCCTCCGGCGCCACGGAGCTCGACGCCTGGCCGTTACGACCGGCGCCGGGGCGGGCATCCGGCTTTGTCGCCCATAAATGCATCCGACCCCGAAATTATCCTCCTGCCGGGCAAAGCCGGCAAGCCGGCATGAGAGACGGCCGGGAACGAAAAAGGGCGCCGGAGGCGCCCTTTGGATCTTGATATGTCTGGTTCCGCTCAGCTGTCGAGGAAGCTTCTGAGCTTGCGCGACCGGCTCGGATGCTTGAGCTTGCGCAGCGCCTTCGCTTCGATCTGGCGGATGCGCTCGCGCGTGACCGAGAATTGCTGGCCGACTTCTTCCAACGTATGATCGGTGTTCATGCCGATGCCGAAACGCATGCGCAGCACGCGCTCCTCGCGCGGCGTCAGCGAGGCAAGCACGCGCGTCGTCGTCTCGCGCAGATTGGCCTGGATCGCCGCGTCGATCGGCAGGATCGCCATCTTGTCCTCGATGAAGTCGCCGAGATGCGAATCCTCTTCGTCGCCGACAGGCGTTTCGAGCGAGATCGGCTCCTTGGCGATCTTCAGTACCTTGCGCACTTTTTCCAGCGGCATGGCGAGCTTCTCGGCCAGTTCCTCCGGCGTTGGCTCGCGGCCGATCTCGTGCAGCATCTGGCGCGAGGTGCGCACGATCTTGTTGATCGTCTCGATCATGTGCACCGGAATGCGGATGGTGCGCGCCTGGTCGGCGATCGAGCGGGTGATGGCCTGCCGGATCCACCAGGTGGCGTAGGTCGAGAACTTGTAGCCGCGGCGGTACTCGAACTTGTCGACCGCCTTCATCAGGCCGATATTGCCTTCCTGGATCAGGTCGAGGAACTGCAGGCCGCGGTTGGTGTATTTCTTGGCGATGGAGATGACCAGGCGAAGGTTCGCCTCGACCATTTCCTTCTTGGCGATCGCAGCCTCCCGCTCGCCCTTCTGCACCTGGTTCACGATCTTGCGGAATTCCAGGATCGAGATCGCCGTTTCGGTGGCGAGGTTCTGGATCTCGGCGCGCAGCTCCTTGATCGCGTCCTTCTCGTTCTTGGTGAACTCCTTCCAGCCGCGCGAGGTCAGGTTGGCGATCGAGCGGGTCCAGTTGGGATCGAGCTCCGAGCCCTGATACTCCCTGAGGAATTCCTCACGGCGCACGCCATAGCTTTCGGCGAGACGCAAAAGCTTGCCCTCGTTCTGCACCAGGCGCTTGTTGATGTCATAGAGCTGCTCGACCAGCGCCTCGATGCGCGCGGCGTTGAGCGACAGCGACTTCACCGCCTTGATCAGCTGGTCCTTCAGCTCCTTCAGGCGGCGGTCCTGACTGGGCGAGAGCGTGCCGGCCGCGGCCAGGCGGTTCTCGACCTGCTGGTCCTGCAACTTGCGCAGCTTCTTGTAGGTGTCGGCGATGACGTCGAGCGTCTCCATCACCTGCGGACGCAGTTCCGCTTCCATCGCGGCCAGCGACAGGCTCGCCTCGTCCTCGTCGTCTTCCTCTTCCTCCAGCCCACGCGTGTCGCCGCCGACATTGGTGATGTCGTCTTCTTCCTCGCGCGCCGCCGCGCGGCCGCGCGGCTTCTCTTCGGGCTTGGGCGCTTCCTCGACGCGTTCGACCACGGGCGCCTGCTTGGCCTCGGGGCCGGCATAGGTTGCCTCGAGGTCGATGATCTCGCGCAGCAGGATCTTCGATTCGTTGAGCTCGTCGCGCCAGATGATGATGGCCTGGAAGGTCAGCGGGCTTTCGCACAGCCCCGCGATCATCGTTTCGCGGCCGGCCTCGATGCGCTTGGCGATCGCGATTTCGCCCTCGCGCGACAGCAGCTCGACCGAGCCCATCTCGCGCAGATACATGCGCACCGGGTCGTCGGTGCGATCGGTCGGCTCTTTCTTGGTGGTCGTGGCGGCGACGGCGGTGCCGGTCTGCTCGGCGAGCTCGTTGGCGTCTTCCTCGGCGTCGGCGGCCGGCTCGGCTTCGGTCTCCTCGCCCACCTCGTCGTCCTCGACGACGTTGATGCCCATGTCGCTGAGCATCGCATTGATATCTTCGATGCGGTCCGGATCCGTCTCTTCCGAGGGCAGCACCGCGTTGAGCTCGTCGAGCGTGACATAGCCGCGTTTCTTCGCGGCCTTGATCATCTTCTTGACAGCATCGTCGGAAAGGTCGAGCAGAGGGCCATCGGTGGCGCCTTCACGTTCGGTCTCGACCTCTTCCTTTTCCTTTGTCGCCATTCTTTGTCGTCTCCAAGCGGCCGAATATCGAGGCCGCGTAAACTGTCGGATCGGTTTTGCCGGATGCGCTCGCACCGGAACGCTTTTTACCGGTCCGGCAACCGTGTCATCGCTTTTGTTTTGTGCCTGTCGCTAGTCCCAAACCGGTTTCCACTTTTGGGCGACATGCATTAAGTCCAGATTAACCCTGATATCTGGAGCGGGCACTTTGCCTGTCCAGTTGTCACCAGTGCCTCACATCGCTCGAATTTCCCGCCGACGCCGGGGCACGGGTTAACGTTTCGAATCGTCCTGATTCCGCCAATCTGCCAGAAGGTCAAGCGCCTCTGGCATGATTCGCATGAAAAAAGCGAATCAATTACCCGACTTAGAGGCGTCGATTCGACGCGCTGCGCATTTCCACTTCACTTCCAATGGAGGTATTCGGCCCTAAACGCGGCCAACCCTGCCCGATGAAACGCCAAACCCTTCGATCAGCGCTTCCGTTGCCTGCACATCGTTGAATTGCGCTTGAATCTCGACGAGATGCCGGAAGTTTTCGTCCGAAGGGTCTGCATCGAGCGCCGCCTGCGCCTGTTTCAGCTCTCTATGTAATGTGCGGGCGCTGCGCTGCAAGTGCATCGCCTGGTTGAAGGCGTCGCGGGCATCCTCGAGCGCCGCGGTCTCCAGCGCCGGCCATTGACGCGCGCGCTTGATCAGTTCCACCGCCCGCTCCCAGATGCCGCCGCAGCCGGCGCGCTCGATGGTGGCGATGACCGCGCCGCGCTCGTCGGCCGCGTCATGCGCCATCGCGTCGAGGATGGCGGCGTGGAGTTTCAGCAAATCCGAATTGGCGAGGTCGAGGAATTCGACATGCGCGAAATTCTCGTCGATCAGTGCCGGATGGTTGACGAGCGCCACGATGATCGTCGCCTCGCGCACCGACATCCCCTCGCCCCGCTTGACCAGCGCCGACTTGCCGAGGCTTTCGCTGATCGCGATGCGCCCGCTTCCGCCCTTGGCGAACTGTCCACCGGGCGCCGCGGCTTTGCCTTGGCCGCGTTCGCCTGGCCGCCCGCCATCCTGACGGCCCTGCCGCGGGCCGCGCTGCGAGCCGAAGAAGCTCAGCTCCCGCTCGCGCATTTCCTGTTGGTAGTGATAGCGTGTGCTTTCGTCGCGTATACGACTTGCGAGCTCACGCAGCCTTTTTCCAAGTTCCGCCCGACGCTCCGGCGTGTCGAAGACGCCGCCCGCGGTCTCGCGCATCCACAACAGGTCGACCAGCGGTCGCGCATCGGCAAGCACCGCGCGAAATGCGTCCGGTCCGTCCGCCTTGACCAGATCGTCAGGGTCCTTGCCTTCCGGCAGCAGCGCAAAGCGCGCCGAGCGTCCAGGTTGGACTGCCGGCAGCGCCAGGTCGGCGGCGCGCCATGCCGCCTTCAGCCCCGCCTGGTCGCCGTCGAAGCACAGAACCGGCTCGCCGGCCATGCGCCACAACAGCTCGAGCTGGTTTTCGGTAAGGGCCGTGCCGAGCGGCGCCACGGCGTTCTCGAAACCGGCCTGCGCCAACGCGATCACGTCCATATAGCCTTCGACCGCGATTACCGTGCCGCCCTTGGCGAGAGCCTTGCGGGCGCGGGCGAAATTGTAGAGCACATTGCCCTTGTGGAAGAGCTCCGTCTCCGGCGAATTCATGTATTTGGCCGGAGCATCGGGCGCCAGCGCCCGCCCGCCGAAGGCGATGATCTTGCCGCGCGAATCCGGGATTGGAAACATGATGCGGTCGCGGAACCAGTCATAGGAGACCGGGATGTCGTCGCCATGTCGCACCAGGCCGCAAGCCTCGATGTCGGCCTTCGGCACGCCCTTGGCGGCAAGATGTTCCTTGAGCGCGTTGCGGCTGTCCGGCGCATAACCCAGCCGGAACGACTGCTGCGTCGCCGGCGTCAGCCCGCGGTCGCGCAGATAGGCGCGCGCCTTGGCACCCTCCGGTCCTTGCAGCCGCTCCTGGAAGAAGGCGGTCGCCATTTCCATGACGTCGGTCAGGCTGGCGCGTTCCTTCTCGCGCCGTTCCTCTTGTTCGTTGCGCACCGGCATCGGCACGCCGGCCATCTCGGCGATCTTCTCGACCGCTTCGGGGAAGCTGATGCCGTCGAGCTCGGTGAGGAACTTGAAATGGTCGCCCGAAACCGAGCAGCCGAAGCAGTGGTAGCGGCCCTTCTTGTCCTCGCAATGGAAGGACGGGCTTTTCTCGCCGTGGAACGGACAACAGGCCCAGTAGTCGCCGCGCGACGCGTTGGTCTTTTTCCTGTCCCACGCGACGCGGGTGCCGATGACCTGCGAAATCGGCACGCGGTCGCGTATCTCGTCGAGGAAGGCGGGCGGAAAGCGCATCGGGGAAACTCTTTTGCCCTCCATATAATCAAGCCGCCCGGGCACGGCGACTCCGTCCGGCCCATCGTACCCGCTTTTCACAGACGAAAAAGAAGGCGGCCGGGCGGCCACCTTCTGAATTTCGGGATTGCCGCGGATTACTGCGCGGCGATCGCGCCAAAGATGATGCCGGAAAGGACGCTGACCAGCACGTAGTCGTTGCCGACTCGGATCCACTCCTGGCCGGGGCCGGGGCGGCGCAGGCCATGGCGGTTCCAGTCGCGCACCGCCTGGTGACGTTTCCAGTTGGAATAGCGCTGGCCGTTGCGCCAATGGCTGCGCTTTACCACCTTCTTCTTGACGATGACGCGCTTGTCGACATGCCTGCCGGGCTTCTGCCAGTCGACCTGCGTGTAATTCGACTGCGGCGCGCTCGGTTGGACGAGCGGCGCGGCCTGGCCGGAGAAGGCCGAGGCGGCCAGCATGGAGGCGGTGACGGCGGAAAGTATGAGACGCTTCATGGTCAGTACTCCTTGTTGTCGATAGGCAGAGGAATAGCCGCCAATGGATGAACTGAAACTGAACATGAAAATTACAATTCTGTAATGGTTTCCGATGCTTGCAGAGCCTGCTTCAACAAGGCTTTGGATCGCGCCGGTCGTGCCGTTCCGGCATCGCTTCATTCCGAGCGAAGGCGCAGCCGCCAGGCGCATGCAACCAATGTTTCCGCCATTCATTTCCGACATGCGCCGTCGAGCCGAGACTATCATCGCATCAGAAAAATCTATTATTCGGCTAATCTTAATTGGTATATTTCCACGCATTGAAATGATTGAGATTCGTCCTCCTCCACGCATTGCCAGAGCCACCTTGCGAGGTCGGCCTTGAGCGGCTCCGTCGTCCTCCTGCACCTTGCCGGCGCGGTGGCGCTGATGCTGTTCGCCACCCGCATGGTCAAGACAGGCGTCGAGCGCGCCTATGGCGACGTGCTGCGCCACAGGCTGCGCGCCACCATGCGCAATCCGGTCATGGCGGTGCTGGCCGGCTGTGGGCTGGCGGTCGCGCTGCAGAGTTCGACCGCGGTGACGCTGCTGGTCGGCTCCTTCGCCGGAGCCGGCATCGTTTCGGGCGCCGCCGGGCAATTGGCAGTGCGCGGCGCCGAGATCGGTTCGGCGCTGGTGGCCAAGCTGCTCACCTTCGACCTGACGCTCTTGGTGCCGCTCTGCCTGATCGCGGGCACGGTCATGTTCATGGCCACCGAGCGGCGCGATTGGCGGCAGCTGGGCCGTATCCTGATCGGCGTCGGCCTGCTGATCCTGTCGCTGGAGATGATCGGTCAGGCGTCGGAGCCGCTGCGCAACAGCCAGTTGATGCCGCTGATCATCAATTATTTCTCGGGCGATTCCATCACCACCTATCTCCTGGCCGCGCTGGTCACCTGGCTGTTCCAGTCCAGCATTGCCGCGGTGCTGCTGATGGCGACGCTGGCGGGCCGCGGGCTGATCACGCCGGAGCTCGGCGTGGTGCTGGTGCTTGGCGTCAATCTTGGCTCGTCGCTCATCGCGCCGATGCTGACGCGGTCCGCACCGCCCGAGGTGCGCATCGTGCCGATCGGCAATCTCTTGATGCGCGGCCTCGGCTCGCTGATCATGCTGGTGCTGATCATGACCTTCAAACCGGATGTCGCCTTCCTCGGCAAGACCGCACCGGATCAGATCGTCAACGCCCACATTTTGTTCAACGTGCTGATCCTGCTGGCCGGACTGCCGCTGGCCGGCCTCGTCTACCGCGCTTCCGAAAAGATCGTGGCGCTGGGCAGCAAGCCTCAGCCGGCCGCCGCGCTCGAGGTCGTCGAGCTGTCGGCGCTGAACGAGAGCGCCCTCGATACGCCGAGCCAGGCGCTGGCCAACGCGACGCGTGAGGTGGTGCGGGTCTGCGAAATCGTCGAAATCATGCTGAAGCGCATCATCGAGCTTTACGAGGATGCCGACCCCGCCAAGATCAAGGCGCTTGCCGCGCTCGACGACCGTGTCGACAGGAAGCATGCCGCGATCAAGCTCTATCTCGCCAAGATCACCAGGAATCCGCTGACCGAGGACGAGGCATTGCGGTGCCAGGAGCTGATCGGCGCTTGCGTCAAGCTCGAGCAGGTCGGCGACATCATCGTGCGCAACATGCTGGTGCATGTCAGGAAGAAGCTGGAGCGCGGCCTGGAATTCACGCCGGAAGGCTGGCAGGAACTTTGCGCTTTCCATTCCTCCGTGCTTGCCAATGCGCGGCTTGCCTTCAACGTTCTGGTCTCGCGAGATCCGGAAACCGCCAGGCAATTGGTGCTGGAAAAGGACCTGCTGCGCGAACGCGAGAAAGAAACCAGCGCCAGCCATTTCGTGCGCCTGCGCGAAGGCACCGCCAAGAGCGTCGAGACGAGCTCGATCCACCTCGACACGATCCGCGACCTGAAGCAGATCAACTCGCTGCTTGCCTCCATTGCCTATCCGGTGCTGGAGGAGCGCGGCCTGCTTGGCGGCTCGCGGCTGAAAGCCAGCTGAGGTTATCGAAGGCAGCCGAAAAATTAATCTTTGCTCATCCTCGCTTCCGTCGGCTAAGGATCGCCTGAGGGACCTGTTAGGAGGACGATCCGTCGATGGACACGCATTCGCGCAGCTTCGCCAAGGCGCTTTCCTGGCGCGTCACCGGCACGATCGACACGATGATCATATCGCTTGTGGTGACCGGCAGCATCAAGCTCGCGGCCACCATCGGGCTCACCGAAGTCGTCACCAAGTCGCTGCTCTACTACCTGCATGAACGGGCCTGGCTGAAGATCCCGTATGGACGCAAAACGGCGGCGTAGTCGCGGCGACAGGCCGGTTCTGATCGGTCCGGTCAAGAAAAGCTAAAGCGCCATCGTCAATTTCTGCATTGCCGCGCCCGCCCGGGCGTGGTTTGAGGCGTGCATTCCTCGCCTGTGTTTTGAACCATGCTGCCGCTGATTGCCCTTTTCCTTGCCGCCTTCGCCTTCGGCACCACCGAATTCGTCATCGCCGGCGTGTTGCCCGAGGTGGCGCAGGGCCTCGGCGTTTCGGTGCCGACCGCAGGCTATCTCGTCTCCGGCTATGCCTGCGGCATTGCCATCGGCGGCCCGCTGCTGGCTTTGGCCACCGGCAAGATCTCGCGCAAGACGCTGCTGATCGGGCTGACGATCGCCTTCACCCTTGGTCAGGCGGCCTGCGCGCTGGCGCCCGATTTCACCTCGATGCTTCTGCTGCGTATCGCGACTGCCGTGGCGCATGGCTGCTATTTCGGCGTCGCCATGGTGGTCGCGGTCAGCCTGGTGCGCGAGGACCAGCGCGGCCGGGCGGTCGCGGTCATTCTCTCGGGACTGACGGTCTCCAATGTCATCGGCGTGCCGGCGGGAACGGCGATCGGCAGCCTGTGGGGTTGGCGCGCGACCTTCTGGGTGATGGGCGCGCTGGGCATCATCGCGATCCTCGCCATGCTGGCGCTGCTGCCGCGAACGGCGGGCGCCGCCAATCGGCCAGCGGGCCTGGCGCGCGAAGTCCGTGTGCTCGCCCGCCAGCAGGTCTGGACGTCGCTGATCCTGATGCTGATGCTGATGATCGGCCAGTTTGCGCTGTTCACCTACATCACCCCGATGCTGCTCGAAGTGACTGGCCTCCACGAGAGCCTGATCCCCTTTGTGCTTTTGCTCAACGGCGTCGGCGCCACGATCGGCGTTCTGGTCGGCGGCAAGCTCGCCGACTGGAAGCTGATGCCGTCGCTCATCGTCATGCTTGCCCTGCAGGCGGTGGCGCTGGGCATCATCCATCTTGTCAGCCCCTACCCGGTGCCGATGGTCGTCGCCATCGTCATCTGGGGCGGTCTCAACTTCGCCATCGGCGCGCCGATCCAGACGCGCATCCTCGCCTGGACGGCCGATGCCTCCAACCTCGCCTCTTCGCTGATTCCGTCCGGCTTCAATGTCGGCATCGCGCTGGCCGCCTCGCTGGGCGCGGCGATGCTCAATGCCGGCTACGGCTATCGCAGCCTGCCGCTGGCCGGCGCCTTGGCGATGCTGGTGGCGGTGGTGGTGGCTGTCGCCTCGCAGGCCTGGGAGTGGCGCAGCCGCGCGACCCCGCCGCTGCCGGCGGCGGCCGAATAGCAGGCTTTCGCTTGCCTTAGACTTTTGGCCGAGAAGGGCCCGCAGGTCCCGAAAGAATGGAAGCCAGGCCTTGAAGGCCCTCCTTCAACCGTTCGCGGTTGGGGGTGGCGCCCAGCGCCAGGCGAAAGCCGTTGGGAAACTCCTGCCCGACAGCGAACTCTTCCGCGGGGCTGATGGCGAGCCCTCGACGGCGAGCGGTGCCGGCGAGCTCTTCCGAGCGCAGTTGGCTCTCCAGCGGATACCATAGATGCAAGCCGGACTCCGATGCCACAAAACCCTCGGGCAGGATGTCGCGCGCGATCTCTTGCCTGGCCTGCGCTTCGGCGCGCACGGCGGCGGTGATTTCCCCGGCAAGACCGCTGCGCAGCCACTCGCAGGCGAGGCCCGTCATCAGCGGCGGCGCCATCATCGTCGTGCCGCGTATCGCTGCCGCGACCCGCTCCGCGGCTTGCTGATCGGGCACCGCCAGGAAGGCCGTGCGCAGGAAAGGTGAGATGCATTTCGCCAACGTCGCGACATGGAAGGTCCGCTCCGGCGCCAGATTCAGAAAGGCCGGCGGCGGTGCGGCGAGCAACCTTCTGTAGGGATCGTCCTCGATGATGGTCAGCTCGAATTTTTCGGCCATGCGGGCGAGTTCGCGCCGGCGGCCTTCGGGCATGACGGATGCGGTCGGATTTTGAAGCGCCGGATTGAGGTAGAGAATACGGGCGCCATGCCGGCGCGCCGCCTCTTCGAGATCGTCCGGCCGCATGCCCTTGCTATCGTTTGCGACAGCGGCGAGCTTGCGGCGCGCGGCCTCGGCCAGCGCGATCAGCCCGGGGTAGGTCAGCGCATCGCAAAGGATCGCGTCGCCCTCGCGGGTCTGAGACAGCACGACGGCCGTGAGCAGCGCCTGCGCGCCCGAGCCGACAACGACCCTCTCGGCCGGCAACCTGTCCCCCGTTTCGGCAAGCCATGACGAGCCGACGGCGCGCTCCACGGGCGAGCCCGGACCGGGATGGTAGGAAAGCAGCGCTTCGGCGCTGGAGCGCTTGAGCAATCCCTCGATGCCCGTCCTGATCAAGGCCGGCAGGTTGAGGCCGGCCGGTGCCGGCGGAATGTTCATGCTGAGATCGAGGACAGGCTCTTCCGGATCGCCCGGCGTGACGAAGGTGCCCCGGCCCGCCTTCGCGTCGATGAGGTTCCTGCGCCTGGCTTCGGAAAACGCCCGCGTGACCGTCGTGAGATCGACCCCCAGCAGCCTTGCGAGTTCCCGCTGCGGCGGCAACCTGTCGCCAGGCTGCAACCGGCCGTTCGAGCGGGCATCCGCAAGGGCGTCGACGATCTTCAGATAGACCGGTCGCGGCCCTGCCTCCAGAACCGGGAGCCAGCCGATGTCGCTTTCGCCCGTCACGTGTCGCCAATCCATACATTTTGTCGCATTGTATGCATACAAGTATGATATATGTATGTATCCGAGACCTCAAGGCCTGTACCGGCCCTCACGCGAGGTCCATTGGAGCGATCATGGAAGACCTTGCGCATTACCCACGTTTGGTACCTTGGCAGGTAGGAATCCGTGGCCGTTGCCCGCGTTGCGGCGAGGGCCACCTGTTCGAGGGATTCTTGAAACTGGCTCCGAAATGCGATGTCTGCGGGCTCGACTATTCCTTTGCCGATCCAGCCGACGGCCCGGCGTTCTTCGTCATCTGCTTTGCTTGTGTGCCTTCGGTGCTGTTCGCCGTCTGGGCGCAGGTGACTTTCGAGCCCTCCATGTGGTTCCACGCTTTCGTTTCGATCCCGATCGTTCTTGCGACCTGCATCCCGCCGCTCAGGCCGCTCAAAGGCTGGCTCGTCGCAAGCCAGTTCTACCACAAGGCGGAAGAAGGAAGGCTGGCCAGGCCCGGCGAGTAACCTTCAAAGGTCGATACGGAACTTGAGGCTCTCCGCGCCGCCATAGGCGGCGTCCTCGAAGAAGCGGCCGACGAGTTTGCCGCCATTGGCTGTGATGACCTTGTGCGAAGCCGGATTGCCCGGCTTCGCGGTGATCTCGACATGGTCGAGCCCGACCGCCCTCGCCTCGTCCAGCATCAGCCGCAACGCTTCGGTGGCATAGCCTCGGCTCCGCTTCCACGGCACCACCGCATAGCCGATATGGCCAAGCACATGCGAGGGCAGCGCCGACGTGCCCTTCTGCCAGCGAAAACCGATCGAGCCGGCGGCCTCGCCATCCCAGATCCAGCGCCGGAAGCCCGGTAGGCGCGGCACGGTCGTGCCGTCGGGCAAGGTGATGGGCGGCCCCTTCGCTTCGGGGTCGTCAAGGCCGGCGAGAAAGGCGATGGGATCTTTCTCGATCGCCTCGAGCTGCTCGCGCGTCGCTTCGAGGAACCGCACATTGTCGGGCGACCACCCGCGCTCCAGCGCCGCCTTGTAGGAAGGCAAATGTTCGAGCGCGGGTTTGACGATCTCGATCATGGTTCGCTTCCCTGTCGTGACCCGGCATAGCCGCGGCACGGATCGCCCTCAAGTCGCCTGAAACCGGATTTCGCCCTTGTTCAGGAAACAAGCCTTGTCGAACAGTGACATGTCGAGCGGGTTCGGCAGCCGGATATCGCCGATACCCGGGAACGGTCTCCCGGAGGAATCATAGGACCTGTCGACCTGCGAGATGAAGACCAGGACCAGTCTCCGTTCCCGGGCAAACGACCTCAAGGCGCGGATCTGGACCATGAGCTCGGGATTCTCCCGCTTCTGGTCGAGCAGTTGCAGATAGTCGATGACCGCCAGCGTGCCGCGCGGCGCCGACCGCAACCTCTCGACGATGTAACTGGCGCTTATGGCGTCGGAATTGTCGAAATCGAACAGGTGATTGAAATCGGCCGGGTCGATCCCGATGTCGCGGAACCGGTCGAGAATGTCGGCATGCATGTATTCCAGGGTGAAGAACACGGCGCGACTGCCTTGCTTCATGGCCGCCACGGCGAGATCGAGGCTCATCAGCGTCTTGCCCTGGCCTGGCCGCGCCGCCACGAGAACCATGTCGCCGGGGATCAGCCGCCTCAGCAAGCTGTCGCCGGGCGCGGCCTCGGCGGCCTTGGCCGCAAGCAGGCTCCAGCTGGCAAAGCCTTCCTTGGCGGCAACGCGGTCGAGCGCCTGATGGAGCGGAACATTTTCCCGGCGGGACAGGAGCCTCGCCTGGCGTTTCAGATGATAGACGGGTGCGGAAAGCCGCATCGAAAAACCTCCTGCCGCGAGCAGTCTCGACAACCCCTCCTTTTGCCTGGCGCTCGAACAGTTGGTTGGATGTGAATTGCCCTGCATGAACGATGCTTCCCGATGGAGGGAGGAGGCGTGGGCGCGCCGGAATCAGATCATAGCTCAATCGAAGCGGTCCGGAAATCCGACTTCCAAAAGGCGTCGCTAAACTAGAAGTGTTTCGCCGATGGATGCGAGATCTTCTATGATCGACCTGGGTGATTCACGGGTACGAGACAACGCTTCGACAGGAGGGGCAAAACGGTGGGGTTGAAATCTGTTCCGCTGGGCGCGGCCATCTTTTGTCTTGTCGCGACCCTCGCCGCATTGACGGCGTCCGTCAGCTCGTTCGCGGCCTTGCGGCCGTCGACCATTCCGGACTGGCTGCAGCGCCATGTCGGCGACGGCGAGGGCCAGATTTCGCAGGTCGTTCTGGAGCGGGCGCGCGCGCTCTACCAGAAGAAGGTCAGCGATGGTTCGGTCGGCAACCCCTGCTACTTCGCCATGGATGCCACGCGTCCCGGCGACCTCGGCAACAGCGTGCTCGGCCAGCGCTACTACATCATATGCGAAAGCAAGCAGCTCTTCCGCGCGGTTTCCTCGGGCCATGGCGGCGGCCGCAACCTGAAAGGCGTTGCCGATTTCTCCAACGGCAGGCGTTGCGCGAAGAACTTCGGCAACGCGATGGACTCCGCGCTGACGGCCGGCGGCGCCTATATGACCGCCGAGACCAAGACGTCCTTCAAGGGGTATTACCGTGTCGGCGCGCAGAACGCGGTGTTCATGCGTAGCTTCATCCAGTTCGACGGCGAAGGCGAAGCGGCGAACGCCAGGCAGCGCGTGATCGGCGGCCATCCGGCTGCCTTGCTCAGGGGCATGTGCATGCGCAAAGACCCGAACAGCTCATACGCCGACCATGACGGCCTTGTTCCGTTCGGCAAGCTGGTGAACTATGCCGGCGGCCGCAGCAATGGCTGCACCAGCTGGTCGCCGGCCGATGCCGAGCAGATCATCCCGCTGGTGAAGAACAAACCGACGACGCTCTACATTTATCCGGAATCGCGCGACATCGCCGCTGTCGCCCGGGCAAAGGCCGCAGGCCAATCGCTGTCAGGCGCGGGCCTCTATTGGAACGCCTCCTGCCTGAGCGAGATCGGCTCGCCGAAATTCTGGCCCAGGAAGACGCTGGAGCCGATCATCGCGCAGTACAAGAAGGATCATCCGGCACCGCCGCCGCAGCCGATACCGATGTGCAAGGATTAGCGAAGCCGCACCCCTACTGCAGCAGCCCCTTGATGATGGCGCTGGCCTTGGCGAAGTCCATCTGGCCGGCATACTTCTGCTTCAGCGCGCCGATCACCTTGCCCATGTCCTTTTGGCTGGCGGCACCCGTCGCCGCGATCGCTTCGCGCGCCGCAGCCTGGATCGCAGCGTCGTCGAGTTGCGTCGGCAGGAACGCGCGGATGATTTCCATCTCGCCGCGCTCCTGCGCCGCCAGTTCCGGCCGCTTGCCGTCCTCGAAGGCCTTGGCCGATTCCTCGCGCTGCTTCACCATCTTGGCGAGGATCTGCAGGATCTCTTCCTCGCTCGCCGGCGGCTTGCCGGCGCCGCGATTGGCGATGTCGCGATCGTGGATAGCGGCCTGGATCAGCCGCAGCGTCGGCAGGCGGTGCTTGTCCTGCGCCTTCATCGCGCTCTTCATGGATTCGGCGATTTTCTCGCGCATCGTGCTTCTCCTTCGAATGCGGCGGACAATAGCTTTGCCGAACAGCCAACGCAAATCGCGGCAAGATGCTGATATTGCTGGACGAAAGCAAATCGGCCGTGGTCCGGGGACGCCGCATTGACCGCTCCGGCCCGTTCGCCTATGTACTCGGTCCTGCATGAGACAATGAGTTGACGCGTGGGAGCCGGGAAATCCAGCTTCGCGCCTTGCCGCGCAAATGGTCCTGCCGACCGATTGCCGCGCCTGACAGGAGTGCCGCAATGGCCACCACCACCGCCCCCTGGGCAACTGAAAAGCCGACCGCCCTTCTGGTCCTCGCCGACGGCACGGTGATCGAAGGCCGCGGCCTTGGCGCCACGGGATCGGCCGTTGCGGAAGTGTGCTTCAACACCGCGCTGACCGGCTACGAGGAAATCCTCACCGATCCGTCTTACGCCGGCCAGATCGTCACCTTCACCTTCCCGCATATCGGCAATGTCGGCACCAATGACGAGGACATCGAGGATTTGCATCCAGCCGCCCGCGCGGGCGCTGTCGGCGCGATCTTCAAGGCCAACGTCACCGACCCGTCCAACTATCGCGCCGCCGGCCATCTCGACAAGTGGCTGAAGCGGCGCGGCATCGTCGCGCTGTCCGGCATCGACACCCGCGCGCTGACCGTGCTGATCCGCGAGAAAGGCATGCCCAATGCCGTCATCGCGCATGCGCCCGATGGCGTCTTCGACATCGAGGACCTGAAGCGGCAGGCCGCGGCCTGGTCGGGCCTGATCGGCCTCGATCTCGCCAAGGTGGTCACGTCGGGCCAGTCTTCGGTCTGGCGCGAGACGCCCTGGGTCTGGAATGAAGGCTACGGCGAGCGGGGCGAGCCTTCCATGCACGTCGTGGCCGTCGACTATGGCGTCAAGCGCAACATCCTGCGCCTGCTTGCAGGTCTCGGCGCCAAGGTCACCGTCGTCCCGGCCAAGACCGGCGCCGAGGAGATCCTGGCCATGCGGCCTGACGGCATCTTCCTGTCGAACGGCCCCGGCGACCCGGAGGCGACCGGCGAATATGCCGTGCCGGTGATCCAGGACCTCTTGAAGACCGACATCCCGGTGTTCGGCATCTGCCTCGGCCATCAGATGCTGGCGCTGGCGCTCGGCGGCAGGACCGAGAAGATGCACCAGGGCCACCACGGCGCCAACCATCCGGTCAAGGACCACACCACCGGCAAGGTCGAGATCGTCTCGATGAACCACGGTTTCGCCGTCGACGCGGACTCGCTGCCCGAAGGCGTCGAGGAAACCCATGTCTCGCTCTTCGACGGCTCCAACTGCGGCATCGCGCTGACCGGCCGTCCAGTGTTCTCGGTCCAGCACCATCCCGAGGCCTCGCCTGGCCCGCAGGATTCGCATTACCTCTTCCGCCGCTTCGTCAACCTCATCCGCGAGCGGCGCGGCGAGGAAGCGCTGGCCGAACGCGCCTAGATCAAACCGCCGTCCGTCACCGCCGCTTCCTGCGTGTGCATGCGCTCGACTTCCTTCGGCGTCGGCTTGGCCACTTTCGTCACGAAGACGATGACCGCCAGCGTCAGGAAGATCGCGCCCAGCACATAGGGCGCGCCGCCGAACACGACCGGCGCTGTCGGGCTCGTGAACCAGGAAAAGATCGCCGTGTAGAGCAGCGGCGTGATGATCGAGGTGATCGAGAAGATCGAGGTCATCGCGCCCTGCAATTCGCCCTGCGCCGAGGGCGGCACCTTGGCGGCGGCGAGGCTTCTGAGCGGCGGATCGGCCAGCGCCTCCAGGCAGCCGGCCACGATCACCGCATAGATCATCCAGCCTTGCGTCGAAAATGCATAGCCGAAGGCGCTGAGCGCAGTGAAGGTCAGCCCGATAGCCGCCGTCCTCCATTCGCCGAGCTTGGGAATGATCCGCGGCAGCACCGTCGCCATGATGATTGCGCCGCACAGGCCGAAGGCGCCGAGCGAAAAGCCGATCTGCTGCTGGCTCCAGCCATAGCGATAAGTGGAGACGAACGACCAGACCGCCGGATACATCATGTGGCCGAGCGTCATCAGGAAGAACACCAGCCCGATCCAGCCGATGCCTGGATAATTGCGCATCTGCATGAGCGTGCCGACCGGATTGGCACGCTTCCACTCGAAACGGCGACGATGCTTTTCATCCAGCGTCTCCGGCAGCAGGAACATCGCGATCAGGAAATTCACGAAGGCGAGTGCTGCGGCGAAATAGAACGGCACGCGCGGCCCGAACGTGCCGAGCAGCCCGCCCAGCACCGGGCCGATGACGAAGCCGACGCCGAAGGCGATGCCGAGCAGGCCGAAATTCTTCGCCCGGTTCTCGTCGTTCGAGATGTCGGCGATGAAGGCCGATGTCGTCGAATAGCTGGCGCCGGAAATGCCCGCGAGCACGCGGCCGATGAACAGCATCGGATAGGACCAGGCGATGGCGCAGATCAGGTTGTCGATGGAAAAGGTCAGCACCGAGGCAAGCAGGATCGGCCGTCGTCCGAAGCGGTCGCTCAAGCCGCCGATGATCGGCGCGAAGACGAACTGCATCGCCGCATAGACGAAGAACAGCCAGCCGCCCTCGATCGCGGCCTCACTCACGCTGACGCCGCTCAGTTCCTCCAGATAGGCCGGCAGCACCGGCATGATGATGCCGAAGCCGATGATGTCGAGCAGCAGCGTCGTGAAAACGAGCGCAAGGCCCCGCCTGGCGGTCTTCGGGTCGATCATGGTGACAAGCTCCTCAACCGCCTTGCGGCACAGGCGGGAGGGACCTTATAGGCGAGGTTAGCGGCGGGAACAATCCGCGAACGAAGGCAAACGTCTTATGCTGACATCCCTTGCCAGCCGCCTTCGATCGTTGGTCGTCACCCGAAAGAAGCGGCAAGCGCCGCCTCAGATCGGACCGCTCATCGTGTTGCAGTCGGACAGCTTGCCGCTCTTGTAGCCGCGCGCCAGCCATGTCTGCCGCTGCTGGGAGGTGCCATGGTTGAAGCTTTCCGGCACGACATAGCCCTGTATCTTCTTCTGCAGCGTGTCGTCGCCGATCTGCTTGGCGGCATTCAGCGCGCTTTCGATGTCACCCTGCTCCAATATACCTTTTTGCGCGGTGTAATGGGCCCATACGCCGGCGAAGCAGTCGGCCTGAAGCTCGATGCGCACCGAGAGCTGGTTGGCGTCGGCCTCGCTCATGCCTTGGCGCATCTGGTTGAACTTGCTCATGATGCCGGTGAGGTTCTGCACATGGTGACCAACCTCATGGGCCACCACATAGGCACGGGCGAACTCGCCGGAAGCGCCGAACTGCTGGTCGAGCTGCTGGAAGAAGGTCATGTCGAGATAAACCTTGCGATCGCCCGGGCAGTAGAACGGCCCGGCCGCCGCCGCGGCGAAACCGCAGGCTGAACGGACCTGGCCGCTGAACAGCACCAGCTTGGGATCCTCATAGGTCAGGCCCTGGGCCTTGAAAATGCCGGTCCAGGTGTCTTCGGTTTCCGCCAGCACCGTCGCGACGAACTGCTTCATCTCGTCATTGGCGGGCGCGCCGCCATTGTCCTGCGAGCCGCTGTTGTCGGTGATCTGGCCGCCGCCCGGGAGCAATCCGCCGTCGCCGCCACCCAGGATCTGCGATGGATCAAAACCGAAATACCATCCCGCGAGCACGACCAGGATGACCAGGAGAATGCTGCCGCCGCCACCAGTACGGCCGCCGATGGGAAGTCGGAACTGACCGCCGCCGCCCATTCCACCGCCAAGTCCGCCGCCGCTGTCGCTACGGTCATCCTCGATGTTGTCGCTCTGACGACGGCCTCTCCAAAGCATGGCAACTCCTCGCAACGCGAATGTCCTGGAGGGACTGGCCCACGACCACCCCCTGCAGACAATTATCGCAACGGCTGGCCTAAGTCACAGAATTTTTCGCTCCCGCCAAATGTCGGACGCGCCGGAAACCTCAATCGGACAAGCAAAGCCCACCCACCATAAACCGGCTAAAAGCCTTAGCTTTTCTGCTTGGCGCCGGCGCTCTTGCCGTCCGAACTTTTCGAACGTTCCTCGAAACGCGCCGCGCCCTTCTTCAGCGGATGGCCGGTCTCGGCCTCGGTCTTGCGCTCGTCCTTGGCGGCCGCCTGCCGCAATCCCCTGGCTGCCTGCTTTCCCTTCGCGGTTGGTGCCTGTTCGACGCCCATTGCTTCCTCCTTGAGCGCGACAATCGCGCGATGTGGGAAGTAATGCGGCGGAGATGCGTCGGTTCCGCTTCAATACGCTCGGACGGACCGCAGACCTAGTCCTGGCGGTTCGTCATCGCCCGGCGGAAAGCTTCCAGCGTTTCGGCGCTGACATGGTGCTCGATGCCCTCGGCGTCGATGCGCGCCGTCTCGGCGCTGACGCCGAGAGAGCGCAGGAAGGCCTCCACCGTCTGGTGGCGGATACGGCTTTCCTCGGCGACCTTGCGGCCGGCTTCGGTCAGGAACACGCCGCGATAGGGCTTCCGCGAAACCAGCCCATCGGCGCACAGCCGGGTCAGCATCTTTGCCACCGTCGGCTGCGCGACGCCGAGCCTTGCCGCGATATCCACCTGCCGCGCTTCGTTGCCGTCCTCGATTAGGTCGGCGATCAGTTCGACATAGTCCTCGACCAGCGCGCCGCGGCGCGCTTCGCGCGTCTGCCGGAAACCCTCCGAATGGATTTCGGCATCGGGAAGCGGCTCCTCGCGTCGAACTGGTTTGTTCCTAAGCGCCAATACGCGCTCCTCCTTGAATCGGGGTCGTATCCATAACACGAACCCCTGATGGTCCGGCCGTTTATTTGCATTCCCGCGCGGGCGCAACCAGCGTTTGCGGTCGCCCGCGTCCTGCTCTGGCGCATCACGAAAGCATGATCAATGAAATATAGCCTATTGCATAATGTTGAGCCATGGCGTAGATAAAAGGTACCTTCGATACATTCCAGCGGAAATCCCCCATGTCCGACGCCGATGCAGCAACCGTAGCCCGACCCACATGGCGATTCGATAAGCCCGACGACGAGCAGCCAAGCCTGCGCGAGGTGAACGCCTCGATCGCGGTGCCACAGACTGGAGTCTGGTTCCGCCGCCTGTTCGCGTTCATGGGACCGGGCTACATGGTCTCCGTCGGCTATATGGATCCGGGCAACTGGGCGACCGACCTCGCCGGCGGCGCCCAGTTCGGCTACACGCTGCTCTTCATCATCATGCTGTCGAACCTGATGGCGATCCTGTTGCAGGCGCTCGCCGCGCGCCTCGGCATCGCCACCGGGCGCGACCTCGCGCAGGCCTGCCGCGCCTACTATCCGCGCCCGGTCAATCTGGTGCTCTGGATCGCCTGCGAGCTGGCCATCATCGCCTGCGACCTCGCCGAGGTGATCGGCACGGCGATCGCGCTGCAGCTTCTGTTCGGCATCCCGCTGATCGGCGGCGCCATCCTCACCGCGCTCGACGCTTTCCTTGTGCTGCTGCTGATGAACAAGGGCTTCCGCTATCTCGAGGCCTTCGTCGTCGCGCTGCTGATCATCATCTTCGGCTGCTTTGCCATCCAGATCTTTGTCGCCGCGCCGCCGGCCGGCACCATCCTGCATTCGATGTTCGTGCCGTCGCCGGAGATCGTCACCAATCCGGCGATGCTCTACATCGCCATCGGCATCATCGGCGCGACGGTCATGCCGCATAATCTCTATCTGCATTCCTCGATCGTGCAGACCCGCGCCTATGAGCGCACCGATGCCGGCAAGCGCGACGCCATCAAATGGGCGACGACGGATTCGACCATCGCGCTGGTCCTGGCGCTGTTCGTCAATGCGTCGATCCTGATCGTCGCGGCGGTCGCCTTCCACGATACCGGCCATCACCACGTTGCCGAGATCGGCCAGGCCTTCGAGCTGCTCTCGCCGCTGCTCGGCCTGGGCATCGCCTCGATCCTGTTCGCCGTCGCGCTGCTTGCCTCCGGCCTCAACTCGACTGTCACCGCAACGCTCGCGGGCCAGATCGTGATGGAGGGCTTCCTGCGCCTGCGCATCCCGCAATGGGCCCGTCGCCTGGTGACGCGCGGCATTGCCATCGTCCCCGTGGTGATCGTCACAGCACTTTATGGCGAGAAGGGAACCGGCCAGCTGCTCGTCTTCAGCCAGGTGATCCTGTCGATGCAGCTGCCCTTCGCGGTGGTGCCGCTGGTGCAGTTCGTGTCGGACAAGAAGAAGATGGGCAATTTCGCCATACCGCGCGGCGTAGCGGCGCTGGCCTGGGTGGTGGCCGCCGTCATCCTCGTTCTCAACTTCAAGCTGCTCTACGACACCTTCGCCGGCTGACCGCGACATTCGCGCCGGCCGCGCTATCTTCGCGCCATGGCCAAACCGGACGAAGCCCGCAGATTCTACGCCAGGCTGATGGCTGCGCAGGCCCGGTCGGCCGATCCGCGCATCGAGGAGGTGTTCGCCGCGGTGCCGCGCGAGGCCTTCCTGGGTCCGGGGCCATGGACTGTTTTTGCCGGCGAAGGCCGCTTCGAGACGCCGAGCGCCGATCCAAGCTACATCTACCAGAATGTCCTCGTCGTGCTCGATGCCGACAAAGGCATCAACAATGGCGAGCCGCTTCTGCATGCCATGTGGCTCGGCAAGGTCGAGCCGAAGCCAGGCGAGCACGTCACCCATATCGGCGCCGGCACCGGCTATTACACGGCACTGCTGGCGAGGCTGGTCGAGCCGGGCGGCGGCGTCACCGCCTTCGAGCTGGAGGCTGGTCTCGCCGCGCGCGCCAAAGCGAACGTTGCGGCTTACGGCAACGTCGAAATTGTCCAGGCCGATGCTGTCGCCAATCCATTGCCGCCGTCCGACGTCATCTACGTCAATGCCGGCGTCGTCGCTCCGCCCGCCGCGTGGCTGAAAGCGTTGACGCCCGGCGGCCGCATGGTCTTTCCGTGGCGCCCGTCCGAAACCGTCGGCCTCGCGGTCCTCATAACACGCCTGGAAAACGGCTTTGCTTGCCGACCGTTCATGGGCTCCTGGTTCATCCCTTGCGTCGGCGCCTCCATTGCCGAGCCGGCAGCGAAAATACCGACCCGCGAGCGCGCCGCGCGCACCCGGTCGATCTGGCTGAGGGAGGACAAGGCGCCGGACCGGACGGCAACCGCCGTGTTCGGCGACATCTGGTTCTCATCTCGCACGGTCCGCGCCGAGAGCACGCGATAGAAATTTTAAAACCCTTGTCGAAAACGCGCCTTGCCGTTCGTCCTAGGAGCAATTCCAGGAAAAGTGCGAACCAGTTTTCCGTCAGGAATTGCGTCAAACCGCTCTAGGCAGAAATCCGGCCCTGACGGCGCGGGTCGTGAAACGGAGAAGACAGATGCGCAAGATCATCGCCGCCACATTCGTAAGCCTCGACGGCGTCATGCAGGCGCCGGGCGGACCGGAAGAGGATCCGGTCGGCGGTTTCAAGTTCGGCGGCTGGACCTTCCATTACTTCGACGAAGTGGGGGGCGCGGCAATGGAGGAACTGTTCTCCAAACCCTTCGCCTTGCTGCTCGGCCGCAGAACCTATGACATCTTCGCCGCGCACTGGCCGTATCAGAACGATCCGATCGCGGATGTCTTCAACCCCGCGGTCAAATATGTGGCCACGCACCGGCCGGATTCGCTGACCTGGCAGAACACCCAGTCGCTCGGGCCCGATATCGTTGCCAGGCTTAAGGAACTCAAGCAGGAAGACGGACCGGATCTGCTCATCCAGGGATCGGGCAATCTGATCCAGACCTTGCTCGCCAACGGGCTGATCGACGAGATTCGGCTGATGACCTTCCCGCTGGTCGTGGGCAAGGGCAAGCGGCTGTTCGGCGACAGCGCGATGCCGGCGGCGTTCAAGCTCGTCAAATCGCAAGCTTCCGCCACCGGCGTCATCATAGCGATCTATGAGCGCGCGGGCGAAATCCGCACGGGCTCGTTTGCTCAGCAGGACCCTTCCAAAGCCGAACTCGAACGGCGCAGGAATTGGAAGTAGCACAAGGCTGTCGCACGGCGGCGGGGCCGCCGCGTATTCGCTTTATGAAGCCTCTCTTGGCAACGACGACTGAACGGTCAGGAGCCGCCGATGATCCCCACCATTACCGCCTTTGAACGCTCGCCCGATGGCGGCAGGGGGCTGGCGCGCGACATGCACGTGCGCTGGGCGCTCGAGGAAGTCGGCCAGCCTTATGACGTTCGCCTTGTTTCGTTCAATGCGATGAAGCGACCCGCGCATATTGCACTCAACCCCTTCGGCAGCATCCCGACCTATGAAGAAGGCGATCTCGCTCTGTTCGAGTCAGGCGCGATCGTCCTTCACATCGCCGTTCGTCACCCCGGCCTGATGCCCGAGGATGCGAACGCACGGGCGCGCGCGATCGCCTGGATGTTCGCAGCCTTCAGCACCGTGGAGCAACCGATCCTCGATCGCACGACAGCCGTGATCCTGGAGCGCGACGCGGCGTGGCACGACCAGCGCCTGCCTTTGGTCGATGACCGGATCCGCAAGCGGCTGGCCGAGCTCTCCCGCCATCTCGGCGATAGCGACTGGCTCGACGGCGCGTTCAGCGCCGGCGACCTCGTCATGGTGGGCGTGCTGCGCCGGCTGCAGAGATCGGGTTTGCTGAACGAATTCCCGAACGTTGCCGCCTATGTCGCCCGCGGCGAGGCGCGGCCGGCCTTCAAGCGTGCATTCGACGCGCAGTTGGCGGTCGCCATGGCCGCGTCGAAGGGGTGACCGAGGTCCGGCCGGCCGTTTACGCCGCTTGGCGATAGCGTGAAAGGCCCTCGCGGATATGGCTGGCAAAAGCCTGCGCGGCCGGTTGGATGGCATGTTTGGGCATATGCAGGTTGACGGAGAAATTCGGCAGCGCCGGAAGCCCGGCATCGGACAGGATGTCGAGATCGGGCGGAACCGTCGAGGCAAGCCATGTGGTCACAGCGAGGTCCGACCGCACCGTCGCGGTCGTTGCGTCGATGTTGCCGTTCTCGAACACGGTGCGCCAGTCGAGCCCGTGCTCGCCAAGCGCTGCCAGCACCGCCGGCCGGAAGGCGCAGGTGTCGGCGACAATGGAAACCGGCAGCGGCCGCTTCAGGCGTGCCGCCCCGCCTCTGGCGCCGACCCATACCAGCCGGTCGACGAGCAGGCATTCGCCGGCGGTGGGACCGACGCGCTCCTCGATGACGGCAAGGTCGATCGTGCCCGCCGCCAGGGCCGCCGCGAGTTCCGGCGAGGACGCGCAGACCAGCGAAATCTCCACCTGCGGATAGGCTTCGGCATAGGCCTTCAGCGCGGGCGCGAGCAGCGTGCCGACGAGATCGTAAGGCACGCCGATCCGCACCTGCCCGGCAAGCGCCCTGCCCCTGATTTCGGCAAGGATCTCGTCGTTGAGCTGGAGCAGGCGCCTGGCCTTGTCGAGCAGCCGCTCGCCAGATCGCGTCAGCTTCAGGCCGTGGCGGTCGCGCTCGAACAGGCTCTGAGCGAGCACCTCTTCCAGCCGCTTGACCTGCTGGCTGACGGCGCCTTGCGTCAGGTGAAGCGCGTTGGCCGCCGCCGTCATGCTGGCCTTGTCGGCCGTCGTGACGAAGGTGCGGATGAGAGTCGTGTCGAGATCGCGGATCATGGCTGGCATTATAATCCCTAATGCAAACCATATCAAACATTGCATTTACTGATGCGACGAAGCGTCTAAGCATGCCGGCTTCCTCGACTGGGAAGCCCGCATGTCCGACACCATCATCCCGCTGGTCCTGTTCGCGCTGATCTCGACCTCGACGCCAGGCATCGCCACGACATTGTCGACGGCGTCCGGCGCGCAATTCGGCTTCCGCCGTTCCGTGCCTTTGATGGCCGGCAGCGCCGCCGGTTTGGCTACCGTGGCGGCTGCGGGCGCGGCCGGGCTGGCCGGTCTGCTCGCCGCGGTGCCGTCCTTGCAGCTTGCCATGAAGATCGCCGGCTCACTCTATCTGATCTGGCTGGCCATCAAGATCGGCCGCAGCGGTCCCCCCAACCTCGACATCAGCATGGCAAAGCCAAACAGCTTCTTCGGTGGCGCCGGCATCCAGTGGATGAACCCGAAGGGTTGGGCGATGGGACTGGGCGCGGCCGCATCCTTCGCGGCGCTGGCCGATGGCCCCTTGCAACTGGCGCTTCTGCTCGGCGCCGTGTTCGGCTTGGCAGCGGCCTTTTCGCTGTCGCTGTGGTGCGTGGCGGGAACCCTGCTTGCCCGCCTGCTCAAGACCGAGCGCCAGTGGCGTATGCTCAACCTCGTGCTGGGCCTGCTGCTGGCCGCCTCGATCCTGCAGATGTGGCGGCCGGTATGAACGCTCATTCCTCGCCCCCACCAAAGTGGGGGAGAGGTGGCTCGGCGAAGCCGGGACGGAGAGGGGGACTGGCGCCCAAGGTTGCCAATTATCCGGTGACGGGATCGCCCTGCGAAAGCCCCTCTCCGGCCGCTCCGCGGCCACCTCTCCCCACTTCGTGGGGCGAGGAACTTCAGACGGCGTAGCGCGCCGCCGGCTTGCCTGAGAACAGGCTGCCGAAGAACTGGTCCCGGGCACCGAGATAGGTGGCCAGCCCGGCCGCATCGGCAAGGCCGGGCGCGGTGACGGTCTCGCCCTGGGCGAACCCGGCAAGTGCCGCATCGACCAGATCTTCGGCACTCATGATCCAGTCCGGATTGATCCCGTCGAGGCTGATGCCGGAGACGTCCCACAACTCGGTGCGGATCGGTCCGGGCACGACGGACTGCACCTTCACATTGGTGCCGGCGACTTCCTTCTGCAGCGCTTCGGTGAAGTTGGCGACATAGGCCTTGGTGCCGCTGTAGATGCCGCCGACGGCAATGCCATAGGCGACGACCGAGGCGATGTTGATGATGGCACCGCGGTTGCGCGCAAGCAGGCCCGGCAAGACCGCCCTGGTCAGCCTGGTCAGCGCCACGACATTGACCTTGATCATGCGCTCAGCCGTGTCGGCGTCGGCGTCGGCAATCGTCTCCAGGCCGGCCACGCCGGCATTGTTGATCAGCAGCGTCACGCTATCGTCCGTCGCGACCGTCTGTTCGACGCGGCGCAGATCGGCATCGACGGAGAGATCGGCGACGATCGTCTTGACCTTGCGGCCATAGGCATAGGCCAGCTTGTCCGCCACTTCCTGCAGCCGGTCGGCGCGCCGCGCCACCAGCACCAGGTCGTAGCCCTGCCCCGCCAGCCGGTCGGCATAGACCGCGCCGATGCCCGACGATCCGCCGGTGATGACCGCCGTGCCCTTGTTGTCCTTCATGCTCATAGTCCTGTTCCTTTGTTCGCTTCGCTTGGTCGGCGTCGATGATCACATCATCCGCTGAACCTCTGATTTCAATTAGTGGCATATGCCACTTTCGCCGAAGTAGGTATATGCCACTATCTTGTCAACGGCGGCCGCGAAAACTATTTCTGCGGCAGGCCGGCGCGTCGCCTCGCCGGCAGGAGTGAACATGACCGACGCTCAACAACCCGGATTCAGCCGCTGCAACAACGCCACGCTGCGCCGCGCCGCGCGCAGCCTGGGCCGCTTCTACGACGACGCGCTGGCGCCTTCGGGCCTGAAGGGCACGCAGTTCGGACTGCTCTTTCAGATCCATGTCAGCAGCGAGCCGGCGATGAGCACCGTGGCCGACGCCCTGATCATGGACCTGTCGGCGCTCGGCCACACGCTGAAGCCGCTGATCCGCGACGGCTATGTCGAGACTTTTGCCGACACGAACGACCGCCGCGTCAAGCGTTTGCGGCTGACGCCGCAAGGCCAGGCCAAGCTCGACGAGGCGCTCAAGCTCTGGAGCGTCGCGCAGCGGCAATTCGAGGACAAGGTCGGAGCGGAGCGGGCGACGAAGCTGCGCGCGGCGCTGGACGCGGTGGCCGATCTCGATCTTCAAATGCCGGCGGCCGCTCCTTCGCCCTGAAGAAGCGGCCGTCGGTCAATTCTTTAGCTGTGAAGACGTGCCGATATCCAGGTCGGGCCGGGCTCACCTGAATATCGGCACTCTTATTCGGCCGGCATCGCCACCGGCCGGGCCAACATCCGGCCGGCGAGCACGATGCCCAGGCCAATAATCGGGAACACCGCCGCGATCAGGCCGAGGTCGGCCGGGACGCCGAAGCGCAGCACGGCGGCGCCGACCACCGCGCCCAGCGCGACGCCGAAGTAGAGCGCCGAGGCGTTGAGTGACAAAACAATGGGCGCGGCGTCAGGAGCGAGCTTGATGATGCGGCTCGCCTGCGCCGGCGGAAAAGCCCAGCCGACGATGCCCCACGGCACCATCATGGCCATCAGCGCCGGTCCGGCGAGATGATGCGGCAGGAAGGTCGGGATCAGCGAGAAGGTGGCGAGCATCGCGGCGGAGAGCGCCAGCGACCAGGCGACGGTGCGGGTGGCGCCGAAGCGGTCGGCCGCCTGCCCGCCGGCGATGTTGCCGATGACGGCGCCGACGCCGAAGGCGAGCAGCATGCCCGGCAGCGCGATCGGCGAGAGCCCGCCGCCTTGGATCGCCAAGGGCGCGATGAAGCTGAAGACGGTAAAGGCGCCGACCAGCGCAAGCGCCGTCGTCAGAAGGATCGGCATCACGCCGGGGCGCACAGCCGCCGCCAGCCTGCGCTTCAGCGGCAGCCTGGTGCCGACAATGCCGCGCGGCAGCCGCCACCACAGGATCGCGCCGGACAGCGCGCCGAGCCCGGCAATGGCGAAGAAGGTGCCGCGCCAGCCGGCGATCGCCGCGACCAGCGCGCCGAGCGGCGCGCCGACCGCCACGGCCACCGTGGTGCCGCCGACGACGACGGCGATGGCGCGCGCCCGGTGATGGTCGTCGACCAGCGCCACGGCGGTCCCTTGCGCGGTCGCCGCGAACAGGCCGGACGACAGCGCCATGACGATGCGCGCGATCAAAAGCAGCTCGAAGGACGAACTGAGCGCGGCAACGATGTTGCCGATGACGAAGAACACCAGCGTCCACAGGATGACGCGGCGCCGGTCCCATTCGCCGGTCAGCGTCGCCAGCACCGGCGCGCCGATCGCATAGGCGAGCGCGAAGGCGGTGATCAGCGAGCCGGCGAGCGGCACGGATATGCCGGCGTCAGTGGCGATATCGGGAAGAAGGCTCGAGATGACGAAGCCTTCGGTCGAGATCGCAAACGATCCGAGCGCAAGCCAGAAGATCCGCTTGTCCATGGGGAGTTGTCCATAGTTCAAAAGTTATTGAACAATTGGACATAACAGGGCATGATGTCAACCGAGCCGGGACAAAATAGCTGAACCCTGCTGACAGCCCTGTGTCAGGACCGGGGCCAAAATGGAGAGGCTAGGTCCATCGGCAGAAAGGAAGCCGCGTTGAAGTTCGTGCCGTTTATGCTTAATTCTGAGCCATGACCCTGCCCCATCCAACCGCCGATCAGATCAGCCTGCCGATCGTACTTGCCGTGCTCGGCGACCCGACCCGGCTTGCCATCGTGCGCTATCTGGCGAGCAAGGAAGGCGTGCCGCTGAACTGCAGCAAGTTCCTCGACCTCGCCTCCAAGACCAATCTCAGCTACCACCTCGCCAAGCTGCGCGAGGCGGGCGTCACCCGCAGCGAAGCGGTCGGCACCAGCCGGCTGATCACATTGCGCCGTGACGATCTCGACAGGCGTTTCCCCGGCCTGCTCGACAGCGTGATTGCCGCGGCTGAGGGCGATCCTGCTTTGCCGGCAGTCGGCACCGCTGAAGTCGAGGTTTCGGCCTGAGCGACACATTTGCGCGTGGCCCGGGCCTCACAATCGCCGCTAAATTCAGGATGACATTCGGCAGCCTCGCCGCCTATATCTGGTCGCGCCTTGGAACTTGCAGTTAAAAGATGAAGCGCAAAGTCACGCTCCGATCGACACTGCTGATCGCCGCTCCTTTGCTGCTGGCCGCGTTGCCGGCCATGGCTCAGGATCCGCCGGGACCGATCATTTCGATTATCGGCGGCCTCGCACCGGACGATCTCCTCAATATCCGTGCCACCGCCTCGCCGAGTGGAAAGGTGGCCGCGCGGCTGCCCAACGGCACGGCCGTCAAGAATTTCGGCTGCAACGTCATCAACGGCTATCCCTGGTGCAAGGTTGAGGATACGCAGGATGCGCATATCGTCGGATGGGCGCCCGCCCGCTATCTCAGCCCCAACAACCCGGCGCCGGTGCCTGAAGACGCCGCCGCGCCAGCAGTCGCGGCCGTTGCGTCTCAACCTTCCGGGGAGCAGCAGCCTGATATAGCGGCGCGCCTGGGTGGCGGGGAGCCGGCCGAGCCGCCGACTGCAGCCGAGATCGGCAGGACCGCCATGCAGGACGCGTATGGTCTCGCCTTCGCAGCCTCGGCCAGCGCCGGGTCCGATGCCCCAGACACCGGCATCCCCTGCGCTCGCGATGTCGGCCAGCCAATGATCCGTTGCGAGACCAGCGTCGCGCACACAGGCGCCGACAGCACCGTGACGGTGACCTGGCCGGATGGCGGCAGCCGCGTCATCACCTTCCATGGCGGCAAGCCGAGCGGCTCGGACTCGCCGGACGAACTCCGTTTCACGCGCGAAGGCAGCCTCAACATGATCCGCATCGGCGTTTCCGAACGCTTCGAGATCACGGACCAGCTGGCGTTGGGGAATTAGGGGTTAGGCAGTAGGGAATAGGCAGTAGGGCAATCAAGAGCATCTGCCTACTGCCTACTGCCTGTTCCCTCATTTTCAGGGTTACATCCGCCAAAACTCTTCCCTATAAGGCCCTCCTAGCCTGATACCAGAATCGCAAGCACAACCGGCCGGGTCCTCCCCCGCCCGGTTTTTCGTGCAAGCCGCTCGCCGAACGGATTTTTCGAATATGCCAAGACGCACCGACATCAAGTCGATCCTGATCATCGGGGCCGGCCCCATCGTCATCGGCCAGGCCTGCGAATTCGACTATTCCGGCACCCAGGCCTGCAAGGCGCTGAAGGAAGAGGGTTTCCGCGTCATCTTGGTCAACTCCAATCCGGCCACCATCATGACCGATCCGGAGCTGGCCGACGCCACCTATATCGAGCCGATCACGCCCGAAGTGGTGGCCAAGATCATCGCCAAGGAGCGGCCCGACGCGCTGCTGCCGACCATGGGCGGCCAGACGGCGCTCAACACCGCGCTGTCGCTGCGCCGCATGGGCGTGCTCGAGCGCTATCAGGTAGAGATGATCGGCGCCGACGCGGCGGCAATCGACAAGGCCGAGGACCGCGCGCTGTTCCGTGAGGCGATGAGCAAGATCGGCCTCGAAACGCCGAAGTCGATGCTGGCCAACGCCACTGACGTCAAGAACGCCGACCGCAAGACGCATGAGGCCGAGCGTGCCGCGCTGAAGGCGGAGAACCCGGAAAACCTCGACGCCGCGCTCGATGCGCTGGAAACCCGCTGGAACCTCGGCGAAGGCGACCGCAAGCAGCGCTATATCAGCCACGGCATGGCGATCGCGGCACAGGCGCTCGACCATGTCGGCCTGCCGGCCATCATCCGCCCCTCCTTCACCATGGGCGGCACCGGCGGCGGCATCGCCTATAACCGCGCCGAATTCTACGACATCGTCCAGTCCGGCCTCGACGCCTCGCCGACCACCGAGGTGCTGATCGAGGAAAGCGTGCTCGGCTGGAAGGAGTATGAGATGGAGGTCGTCCGCGACAAGGCGGACAATTGCATCATCATCTGCTCGATCGAGAACCTGGATCCGATGGGCGTGCACACCGGCGATTCCATCACCGTCGCGCCGGCGCTGACGCTGACCGACAAGGAATACCAGATGATGCGCAACGCCTCGATCGCGGTGCTGCGCGAGATCGGCGTCGAGACTGGCGGCTCCAACGTGCAGTTCGCCGTCAACCCGGCCGATGGCCGGCTGGTCGTCATCGAGATGAACCCGCGCGTCTCGCGCTCATCGGCGCTTGCCTCCAAGGCCACCGGCTTCCCGATCGCCAAGGTCGCGGCCAAGCTTGCCGTCGGGTACACGCTGGACGAGCTGGAGAACGACATCACCGGCGGCGCGACGCCGGCCTCCTTCGAGCCGACCATCGATTACGTGGTGACGAAGATCCCGCGCTTCGCCTTCGAGAAATTCCCCGGCGCCGAGCCGGTGCTGACGACCGCCATGAAGTCGGTCGGCGAGGTGATGGCCATCGGCCGCACTTTTCAGGAATCGCTGCAGAAGGCTTTGCGTGGACTGGAAACCGGCCTGACCGGATTGGACGAGATCGAAATCCCCGGCCTCGGTCACGGCAGCGCGCCAGCCAGCCACGCCGACGACCGCAACGCGATCCGTGCGGCACTCGGCACGCCGACCCCGGACCGGCTGCGCATGGTGGCGCAGGCGATCCGCATGGGCACCTCGCTGGAAGACGTGCACGCCATGTGCAAGATCGACCCGTGGTTCCTCGAGCAGATCGCCGGCATCATCGCCATGGAGGAACGCATCCGCGAGCATGGCCTGCCGCAGGATGCCGTCAATCTGCGCATGCTGAAGGCGATGGGTTTTTCCGACGCCCGCCTCGCCTCGCTGACGAAGACAGACGCGGAAGTGATTCAGAAGGCTCGAGAAAAGCTCGACGTTCATCCGGTTTACAAGCGCATCGACACCTGCGCGGCCGAGTTCGCCTCGCCGACCGCCTATATGTATTCGACCTATGAAGTGCCCTTCGTCGGCGAGCCCGCCAACGAGGCGCGCGTGTCGTCGCGCAAGAAGGTCGTCATCCTCGGCGGCGGCCCGAACCGCATCGGCCAGGGCATCGAGTTCGACTATTGCTGCTGCCATGCCGCCTTCGCATTGCGCGACGCCGGCTATGAAGCGATCATGATCAACTGCAACCCGGAGACGGTCTCGACCGACTACGACACCTCCGACCGGCTCTATTTCGATCCGCTGACGGCGGAGGACGTGCTGGAGATCCTGCGCGCCGAGCAGGCGTCCGGCGAGCTCGTCGGCGTCATCGTCCAGTTCGGCGGCCAGACGCCGCTGAAGCTGGCCGACGCGCTGGAGAAGGCCGGCATCCCGATCCTCGGCACCTCGCCCGACATGATTGACCTGGCGGAGGACCGCGACCGCTTCCAGAAGCTCTTGCACAAGCTGAACCTCAGCCAGCCGAAGAACGGCATCGCCTACTCGGTCGAGCAGGCGCGCCTCGTCGCCGGCGAACTCGGCTTCCCGCTGGTGGTGCGCCCGTCCTATGTGCTCGGCGGCCGCGCCATGCAGATCATCCATGACGAGGGCATGCTGCAGACCTATCTGCTCGACACCGTGCCCGGCCTGGTGCCGGAGGACATCAAGCAGAAATACCCCAACGACAAGACCGGCCAGATCAACACGCTGCTGGGCAAGAACCCGCTGCTGTTCGACACCTATCTCTCCGGCGCCATCGAGGTCGACGTCGACTGCCTGTGCGACGGCAAGGCGACCTTCGTTTCCGGCATCCTGGAGCATATCGAGGAAGCCGGCATCCATTCGGGCGACTCGGCCTGCTCGCTCCCCGTTCACTCGCTGCCCTCCGACCTCGTCGATGAGTTGGAGCGGCAGACGGCCGCCTTGGCGCGCGCGCTGAACGTCGGCGGCCTGATGAATGTGCAATACGCCATCAAGGACGGCACGGTCTATGTGCTGGAGGTGAACCCCCGCGCCTCGCGCACCGTGCCCTTCGTCGCCAAGACCATCGGGCGTCCGATTGCAAAAATCGCGGCGCGCATCATGGCCGGCGAGACGCTGGAAAACGCCTTCGCGCACTATGGCGCGATGCCCGATCCGCGCAATCCCGGTCATATCGCGGTCAAGGAAGCCGTCTTCCCCTTCGCCCGCTTCCCCGGCGTCGACATCCTGCTCGGCCCGGAAATGCGCTCGACCGGCGAGGTCATGGGCCTCGACCGCGATTTCGCGCTCGCCTTCGCCAAGAGCCAGCTCGGCGCCGGCGTCGACCTGCCGCGCTCCGGCACGCTGTTCGTCTCGGTCCGCGACGAGGACAAGAAAGGCATATTGCCTGCGGTCAAGCGCTTGGCCGGCCAGGGCTTCAGGGTGATGGCCACCTCCGGCACCGCCCGCTTCCTCGCCGAAAACGGCGTGGTCGCCGAAAAGATCAACAAGGTGCTGGAAGGCCGCCCCCACATCGAAGACGCCATCCGCAACCGCCAGGTCCAGATCGTCTTCAACACCACCGACGGCCAGAAAGCGGTGTCGGACTCGAAGTCGCTGCGCCGCGCAACGCTGATGCAGAAGGTGCCGTATTACACGACGCTATCTGGGGCTGCGGCCGTGGCGGAGGCGATTGCGGCGCTGAGGGCGGGGAACCTCGAGGTGAGGCCGCTGCAGGAGTATTTTGCTTAGGGTTTTGCGAGATAATCTCGCTGAACCCTCACCTTTGCTTGTTAGCTCACAATCTCGGTCTCAATCGTCTTTTCAGCCTTATTCTTAGCCCGTTCCAACTTACCTGTGGCCTTCTTTATTCTAACAGCCGCTTCCTTTGCCTTGTCTCCCTCAATTGTATCCCGCTTAATCACCTCATTCTCGATAAGCTGTGAAAGGTTTTCGTTGCCGACCCTGATGTCGGGAAAGAGTCTCCGGATTTCTCGCCGCACAAGTGAGACGACCGGCTCGGACCGCATGATCGCGGAGACTGTGAACTTGTTGAAAAGCTGCGCCTGCTGATGAAAAGCGTCCATCGCGTCAATTGTCAGCCCTTCCTTTGCGAATAGGAAAAGGCACTGCAGATGATCTTCGTTCTTGGGATTCACGTCCGCCAAAACGATGCGGCAAACTTCTTCGTGGCTTATCTGGTTGGCGACGTAGATTCGGACCAGCCGCCATTCGACGGCATTCGTCAGAATTACCCAGTGGATGCCTTGATGAGCTCCATAGTCAATGACCTGGCGCAAATGATTATCAGCAAGTTCAGCACCCGCTGATTTCACCTCGACGAGCAATCGAAGCTTGCCACCTATTTTAATCGCAAGATCGACATAAGTGGCCTTAATCTGATGCTCGGAGGTTAGCTCCTCATATTTTTCATAACCAAACACCTCAGCGAGGATGTCCTTTACCAGCGTAACGGTGTCGGCCTCGGCCACGTCCGACTTTTGCTGCGTCAAGGCAATGCGCTGGTATTTCTTTATATTCGACGCAATACGGTCGACGAATTTCTTAGGTAGCTTATTCATGACTCGCCCTCCTATCCCCGGTGAGATTTGAAGGCGACTTTACTTTAAAGACAAGTGGAAATTACGCCGGCTTGAAAAATGTGCCTGCTCTCCCACAAGCTTCTCGCACCTCTTCATCAGCCGCCCTTGCGGACGGGGACGGCTGAGAGGTCGATCTTGGGCATGGCGGCCTCGCGGGTTGATGTGGTGAGTTTAATGCGCGGCGGCTGGAAGCGAAGAGCCAGGCGAGTGGAAAATGCGCGGCGTGGCGATCCTTCGCCCCCCTCTCTGTCCTGCCGGACATCTCCCCCTCAAGGGGGGAGATTGGCAGCTTCGACGCCCCGCCTTCCCTGCAACCTTGGAGATTGGCGAAAGCCGGCGTGACGGCTGATCTCCCCCCTTGAGGGGGAGATGTCCGGCAGGACAGAGAGGGGGGCCGTAGAGCGAATCGCCGGCCGAATGGCTCCGCCCAAGTCCCTCACTGATGCGCGACCGCCAGTTCCTTCGCGTGCTTCTCGTGCATCTTCAGCACCGGCAGCGTCTTCTTGGCGAATTCCTTCATCGCCGGGTCGTCGCCGGAATTGGCATAGGTGGAAAACAGCGCGACCGCGTCCTTATGCGCGTCGGTCTGCATCGTGATGTATTTGGTGTCGAAGTCCTTGCCGCTCGCAGCCTTCAATTCGTCAAGCATCTGCTGCTCCTTGGGCTGCAGTCCCGGCGCGGCAGGCTTGATCGAAGCCGTCGTCTGACCCTGGCTGAGTGCGGCTTTAAACTCCTCGCCGGCCTTGGTGTGGTCCTTGATCATCTGCGCGGCGAAAGCCTTGACGTCGGACGAGGCCGACTTTTCCTCGGCCAGCTTACTCGACTGGATCTCGAACGTGTTGGCATTCGGCACCGTCGTGACGAAGGTTTGTGTGTCGACCTTGTTCTCGGTCACCATCGGTCCCGCGGCGTCTGAATTGTCCGACTGGGCGAACGCGGCGGGCGCGCCGGCAAGAAGCGCGACGGCGACCAGGGGCAGCAGCGTTTTCATCTCAAATCTCCGATCCGAAACAGCCCCTCCGCCATCCCCAACGCGGCACCGGCGTCGGGGGTTGCGTGGAAAGAAGCCCCCACCGGCCCGCCGTCGGTCCTGCGTCGGCTGTTTCGCCCGCCAGGCGGCCTGAGACCGCGCCGCGTCAGCCCTTCACCCCACCGGCGGTGAGGCCGGACACGATGCGGCGCTGGAAGACCAGCACCAGCGCCACCAGCGGCACGGTGACGATCACCGAAGCGGCCATGATGTTGCCCCAGGGGATCTCGAACTGCGAGTTGCCGGAGAGCAGCGCGATCGCCACCGGCACGGTGCGCTGCGTGTTGGTTGAGGTGAAGGTGAGCGCGAACAGGAACTCGTTCCAGGCGCTGATGAAGGCGAGCAGCCCGGTGGTGGCGAGCGCCGGCCACATTAGCGGCAGGAAGATGCGCGTGAGAATGGTCCATGGCCCGGCGCCGTCGAGGATCGCCGCTTCTTCGATCTCGACCGGCAGGTCGCGCACGAAAGTGGTCAGCACCCAGACGGTGAACGGCAAGGTGAAGATCATGTATGACAGGATGAGCGCCAAGAGCGAATTGTAGAGGTGCAGCGCCCGGATGATCTCGAACAGCCCGGCCAGTGCCGCGACCTGCGGAAACATTGAGACCGACAGGATGGCGAGCATCAGCGCCGAGCGCCCGCGGAAGCGTATGCGCGCCAGCGCGTAGGCCGCGGTGACGCCGAGAAACAGCGAGATCGCGACGACCGCGCCGGAGACGATCAGCGAATTGACGAGATTGCGCAGGAAAGGGCCTTCGCTCAGCACGTTGCGGTAATTGGCAAGACTGAACGATTTCGGCCACAGGCCAGCCTGGAACAGTTCGGTTCCCGATTTCAGGCTGGTGACGATCGCGTAGTAGAACGGAAACACCGCGACGAAGACGATCGCCAGAAGCAGCAGGTAGAAGCCGGCGCGCTTCAGCAACCTCATGTCAGCGGCCTCCGTCCAGGCTCAGCCGGCCGATCCGGATATAGGCGATGGTGAGCAGGCCGATGATCAGGAAAAGCAGCGTCGAGGCGGCGGAGCCATAGGCGAACTTGTCGAACTCGAACAGGTTCTCGCGCGCGAAGATCGACATCGACTTGGTCTGCACGTTGTTGGGCGTCAGCACATAGATCAGGTCGAAGATGCGCAGCGCGTCGAGCGCGCGGAAGATCACCGCCACCATCACCGCCGGGCGGATGAGCGGCAAGGTCACCCGCCAGAAGATCTGCCAAGGGCTGGCGCCGTCGAGCCTGGCCACCTCGAGGATCTCGCGCGGCAGCATCTGCAGGGCCGCCAGGATCAGCAGCGCCATGAACGGCGTCGTCTTCCAGATGTCGACGATCAGCACGGCGATCATCGCTGTGTCGGCGCTGGCGGTCCAGGCGATCTTGGCGTGGATCAGGCCGAGATAGAGAAGCGCGGCATTGATGATGCCGAACTGGTCGTTGAGCATCCACTGCCACATCTTGGCCGAGACGATGGTCGGGATCGCCCAGGGAATGAGGATCGCCGCCCGCACGATCCCACGTCCCGGGAATTCGGCGTTGAGCGCAACCGCCACGATCATGCCCAGCACCGTCTCGCAGGCCACCGACACCACGGCGAAGCGTACCGTGTTCCACACCGCGCGCCACCAGACCGGATCGACGAGCAGCCCGTCATAGAGCAGGCGGCCGCTCGGCAGACGCAGCACCGAAAAGTAATTGTCGAAGCCGATCCATTGGCGCGCGTCCAGGTCGGCCAGTGAAGCATCGGTGAAGCTGTAATAGACCGTGCGCAGGAACGGCCAGCCAGCGACGGCGGCGAGCACCAATAGCATCGGCGCGAGAAACAGCCAGGCCGTGCGCACGCGTTGGCGCATCAGCGGCGATCGCCTTGCCGCACTCACCAGCCCTTGCCTTTCAGCCTGGTCAGCCTCGCCGCGAGATCGGCCAGATTGTCGGCGGCGGTGCCTTGGCCGGAGATCGTGTCGTGCACGGCAGTCCAGAACTGGCTGGATGCCTCGTTGTACTTGATCCTGGCGGTTGCCGAGGGACGCGGCCGGGCATCGAGGAAGATCGGTTTCCAGCGCGGCACGATCGGCTGCTGCCTGGCGATGTCGGGGTCGTCATAGAGCGCCGGGATGGTCGGCAGGTTGGATGTTTTGAGCGTCCGGTATTTCTGCATCTCGCGCGACGCGATGAACTTGACCAGCTCGATCGCCTCACCTGGATGTTTCGAATATCTGGAGACGGCAAGGTTCCAGCCACCCAGCGTGGCGACCGGCCGTCCGCCTTCGCCGGCCGGCAGCGGCGCCACGTCGAACTTGCCCTTGATCGGCGAATTCTCGCTGTTGCCGAGCGCATAGGCATAGGGCCAGTTGCGCATGAAGACGGCATTGCCGGTCTGCCAGACCCCGCGCGTTTCTTCCTCCTGATAGGCGAGCACGCCCGGCGGCGCGATGGTGCCGATCCAGCCCTTGACCATGTCGAGCGCCGCGGCCGCTTTTGGATTGTCGATGGAGATCGTGCCGTCCGGCTCGATGATCCCGCCACCGCCATTCGACATCACCCATTCGAGCGCGTTGCAAGTCAGCCCCTCATAGGCGTTGCCCTGGAAGACGAAGCCCCAGATGTCCTTGTTGCCGGCTGCCCGCTCCTTGTTCATCACAAGCTTCGCGGTATCGGCGAGCTCCTTCCAGGTGGTCGGCACCTTGGCACCGTATTTGTCGAGCAGATCCTTGCGGTAGTAGAGCGCCGGCGCATCGGTGAAGATCGGCAGGGCGACCAGCCTGCCGTTGACCGTCTGCGACTTGACAATCGACGGGAAATGCTCACCCACCACATCCCTGGTCGCCTCGGTCAGGTCGAGCAGCTGGCTGGCAAGCTGCGGCGCCCAGATCACGTCGGTCTGGTAGACGTCGATATCGCTGCTGCCGGCGGCGAGCCAGAGCCGGTATTGGCCGAACTGGTCGGTGGTCGAAGGCGGGATGACGACGATGTCGACCTTGTTGCCGCTCTTTTTCTCGTAACGGTCGAGTATCTTGCGCAGCACCTTGATGCCGTTGCCGGTGTCGCCCGACACGATCGACAGCTCCACGGCTCGCGCTTGAACGGCGCCGAGCATGATGCCGGCGGCCAGGAATGCCAAAGCAAGTTTCACGGGATTGCGGACCTCCCTGCGCGACCGGCGACGCGCAGGTCGCGGCTCATCAAGGCCCCTGCGTTGAATGCGCGACGCCGCTTAGGGTTCCCGCGCTTATGCGCGCCGACCGGGCCGGCGGGTCGGTGAAGCCGATCCCGGTTGGCCCGACCGTGTTGCTGGCCCGCTCCGTCCACCTCGCTTCACGCAAAGCGGACGGGCTCCGAAACCCCCGCCCCGGAGCCCGCCTGGGAGTGGCTGACGCATGCCGGCACAGCCTCCTCCGACGCCTTGCCCGCGTCGATCCGCCGATCGGCCGCCCGGCACGACGACGAATTAGCATGCCCTAACGTCAGCCTATGTGAAGCCGTTCACAATGCTCGCGCGCAGGTGATTGCAACGCCGCGCCGGGAGCCTCCAATCCGGCCCGCCGCGCCTTGGGCGTCAGCCTTCCCAGCCGACCGGGATCATGCCGAGCCGTTCGTAGAGCCGGAAGGCCGTGGTGTTCTTCACACTATTGGTCTTGAGATCGACATGCGTCGCCCCGCGCTCGCGAAACGTCAGGAACACCTGCCGCATCAGCGCCTCGCCGAGGCCCTGCCGTCTCGATTCCGGATGGACGGCGAGGTCCTTGACGAAACCGGACGTCCAGCAAAGCGCCGCGCCCGCCAGCAGGCCCTTGGCGTCGATCGCCAGGAAACAGAGAGCGGGATCGAACTCCGCATCGCCGGCAATGCGCGGCCACCATTCGTCGAACGGCCCGTCGGCGCCGTCGTCGAACACCTCTTCCAGCAGCGCGTGCAAAGCCTGCGCATCCCGGTGCTCGAACGCGCGCATGACGAAACCTTCCGGCCAGTGCGGCGCGGTAAGCGTATCGTCGAACAGCTTGCGCAGGCGGATGTCGTTGGCAGCCGGCGGGCGAGGCGTTGTGTTTTCATGCATGGCGCTGTCTCGAACGCCGCGCGCGACCTGACCCTCGGCTCAGGCGTCGGGTTGCAGGCGGCGGCGCTTGCGGTCGACGCCAAGGCCCGTCGCCTCGAGCAGGCCCTTGCGCTTGGCGTCGTAATAATAGCCGGTCTGGTAGAGCATGTCGGCCCGCTTGGCGTTGCCGCCCGAAACCAGCCAGGCGCCGCGCAGATATTTCACCGCGTATTTGAGATTGGTCTCGGCGTCGAATAGGCCGGTCGCCGGTCCGTCATAGCCCATGCCGCGCGCCGTCGCGTGCTTGATCTGCATCAGTCCCCAATGGCCATGGTTGTAGGCTTTCGGGTTGAAGGTGCTTTCACGATTGACGACATGGCGCACCAGGTCGATCGGCACCTCATAGATCGCGGAATATTTCTCGATCAGCCGTTCGATCTCGCCGCGCGGGCCGCTGGCGTGCTGCTCGGGTTGGCCGGGTGCCGCAAGCAGCGCCGGATTTTCCGGCAACACATAGGCGACCTGCTGGACGCCGGGCATCGGGGCGACTTTCGCCGACCGGCCGGTGACCGGCATGGCAACGCCCGCGGTCGTATAGACCGCCGCTCGGCTGATGGATCCCGGGCCGGTCGGCGAGCCACCGGCGGTCAGCACCGGCGGCGGCGGAAACTGGCCGACGAGCGGCGTCGAACCAGCGAAAGCCGCCGGCTGCGCCAAGGCTACTCCGGACTGGGGCGCACCGGGCTGGGCAGGTGGCGGCAACAGCGCGCTTTGCGTCGCGGGCGAGCCTGGCGTGGTTGCCGCCGCAACGGCATCGCCGGTCAGCGCCGCGGTCTGCACCTGCGCGAGGCCGGAAGGTTCTGGCAGCACGGCCACCGTTTCAGGCAGCGCGAGGGTCGGGGTGTCGTCCGCGGCGGCAGGTGTCGAGGCTTCCGCAAGCGCGGGCGCGGTCTTCATCTGCGAGGTCGAGGTGCAACCGCTCAGACCAGCAGCGGCAACGAGCACGCCGATCGCGGTGAATATGATTTTAGCGGGCAAGCCGTGCGGATCCGGTTTGTCGGTTGTTAAGGAGTCCTTACACCAGCGATTCACACCCGGCAATCGGGGCCACCCGGCGGTTTTCGGGTGGCGACAACAGGGCGGAAGTGCCATATTGTTCTGGATATGTACTCGTTTTTCGCTGTTTTGCGGAAGGAATACGTCATGAAACCCACATCCCAGATCACGGCCGGCCACGCAGTGTTAGAAACAGTGATCGGCTTCATGGGCGTCGCCTGGAGCGAGAAGGGCCTGATCCGGCTTTGCCTGCCGCAACGCAGCCGCGAAGCTGTCGAGCGCCGGCTGCTTCGCCACCCCGGCGTCTCAGCCTCGACAGACCAGCCGTCCTGGGTGGTCGATCTGATCGCCTCGATCAAGGCCTATGCGGCCGGTGAGGACGTCGACTTCTCCGGCGTGCCGGTCGATCTCGACGGCGTCGACGATTTCCGCCTCGCCATTTATGACGCGGCGCGCAAGCTCCGCTTCGGCGAGACCACCACCTATGGTGAACTGGCCAAGCGCGCCGGCCATGCCGGCCTTCCGCGCGAAACGGGCGCGGCGCTTGGCGCCAACCCGGTGCCGCTGGTCATTCCGTGCCACCGCATCCTGGCGGCCGGCGGTAAGATCGGCGGCTTCTCCGCGCCGGGCGGCTCGGCCACCAAGGAAAAGATGCTGGCCATGGAAGGCGTGCGCGTCGGCCCGCCGCCGGCCGTGCAGGCCTCGTTCGGGTTCTGAGAACACAGAGCAATTCCAGGAAAAATGCATAGCGGTTGGGCTCGGCGGCTGCGCCGTGGCGTTCCGTCCGGAATTGCGTCAGACAAAGAAGATAGAGCGGTTCGGCGTTTCCGTGAAACGCCGAACCGCTCTAGTCTTGCAGGAACCGGCGGCGGAAGCGCCGGTCGAAATCCGGACGCTTGCAGACATAGACCATGCAGGACCTGATGTCGGCGCTCGGCACGTAGGCGCGCGCCCTCACTTCGCCCGCGTTGCAGAAGCGCTCGTCGCGCACGTAGCGGTCGTAAAGCGGCAGCCCCGGCACGCGCGTCGACTGGTAGCGCAGGATGACGGCGCCCTGTCTGGCGATCGTCGCCTGCACCCGGTCGCAGCTCATGCGCGTCGGATCGTAGCGCGACACCGCCTGCGCCTCGGCGGCCAGCAGCAGGAAGCAGGCGGCAAGCAAAACGGTCTTCATGGTTCCTCTCCATGGAACGGCAAGCATCTCATCCCTCCACAACGCGCGGCCGCTGTCAAAACTTCCATGCAACCGCGAGCAGCGCGCCTGCAACCCGTCTTGTATTCCTTCGCAAACTGTCCTATATGCGGGCCATTGAATTTGGCCGATCGATCGGGCCTCGCGATCCCTCGCGTTTGCTGACGTCTCCAAAATTTCGATACCACCGGCCGGACTTCGGGTCTGGTCAAACGAAAGCAAATGTGGAAGGGCATTTTACATGGCAACTGGTACGGTCAAGTGGTTCAACGCCACCAAGGGCTACGGCTTCATCCAGCCTGACAATGGCGGCGCGGACGTTTTCGTCCACATCTCCGCTGTCGAGCGCGCTGGCATGACCAGCCTCGCCGAAGGCCAGAAAATCAACTTCGAGATCGAGCAGGACCGCCGCACCGGCAAGTCCGCTGCTGGGTCTCTTAGCAAGGCAGCCTGATTTGGCTTAAGCATTTTGCAGCCAAGCGGAATCGCTTGGCGTTGCAGAAATGCGGCTAAGCAAAGGCGCGCGCCGGACGAAGGTTCGGGGCGCGCGGCAAGTCACGGATGTACTGACGGTCGCGCGAGAAGCGCGCCGGAGCGAAAAGACCCGACAAGCTGGAACAGCAGATAGCTGCCAGCCCGGACCAGACGCTCCCGATCAGGCTACCGGCAGAGGAAGGCGGGCATTGCCCGCCTTTTTTGTTGTCCGGATTTTGGCGATTGGCCTCCTTCTCCCCGTTCACGGGGAGAAGTGCCCGGCAGGGCGATGAGGGGCAGCGCGACGGATCGGGAATAGCGTTGTTCGCTCCGCCCCTCCAGATCGCAAATTAACGTCAAAAGCTGGCGCCGCCCCTCATCTGGCTGCCGCCATCTTCTTTCCGTATAGTGTCGGGGAGAAGGACGCTCCCGCCAAAGTTTTAGCCAATCGCCGGCGCTGCCTTAAGGCACCCACTCGATCGGCACATGCCCCTTGTCCGCCTCGACCCGCTTCAGCCAGGCGGCGACCGCCGGATAGGCGTCGAGCTGGAAGCCGCCCATTCCGGCGGTGTGGGTGTAGGCGTATAAAGCAATGTCGGCGACGCTATAGGCGTTGCCGGCGAAAAATTCGTTCCGCTCCAGATGCTGGTTCATCACGCCGAGCGCCTTGTTGCCGCGCTCCAGCGTCTGCGCCAATCGTTCCGCCGTCGCGTCCTTCGCCCGCTCCGGAAAAGTCAAAAGCGCCTTGCGCACCGCGATATAGGGCTCATGGCTGTATTGCTCGAAGAACAGCCATTGGTAGGCCAGAGCGCGTTCATACTTGTCGGCGGGCAGGAAGCGTGTGCCTTCGCCAAGATAAAGTAGGATGGCATTGCTCTCGGCGATGCGCCTGCCGTCGTCGAGCTCGAGCATCGGCACCATCGCATTCGGATTCTTGGCGACATAGTCTGGCTTTCGCGTCTCGCCGGTATGCGAGCTCACCTCGACCCGGGTGAAGGGGATGCCGAGCTTCGCCATCAACAGCCGCGGCTTGTAGCAATTGCCGCTGTCGGCCATGTCGTAAAGGATCATGCCTCTTGCCCTCTCGAGTCTTGCCGGAAGGCTCTAGCGCGCGGGGTTGGGTCTCATCCAGTGATTTGTTTTTGAGAAGAACCATCAGCGATGCTGATGCGTCTTTTTGTGGTCGGCATCAGCGATGCTGATGCAGGGGCACGACCTTGTTGCCGGCGCCGAGCAGGGCGTCGACGGAAAGCGGTTCTTCCTTGAAGATCGTGCCGGCGAGCGCCGGACGGGCGAGATGGAAACCCTGCAAAAGGTCGACCCCGCCCTCGAGCGCGACGCGCAAATGCTGTGCGTTCTCGATGCCTTCGACCAGCACTTTGGCGCCGCGCTCGTGCAGCGTCGCCACCAACGGCCGGAAGAAGCGTTCAGCGGCGGCATGGCGGCAGAGCTCGCCAAACCAGGCGCCGTCGATCTTAACGATGTCGGGTGCAAGCAGATCGATGCGCGCCTCGGTCGAATGCCCCGTGCCGAAATCGTCGATGGCGATGCGGATGCCATCGCGCCGCATTTCGCGCACCAGGCTGGCAAGAACCTGGTCGTCGGCTGCCTGCTCGGTGATCTCGCAGACCAGCAGGCTGGGCTCAAGCTCCAGATCGTCGAGATGCCTGGTCATCAGCCGGATCTCGGCGAGCGCCCGTCCGAGATGGTCGTTGATGGTCGGATTATAGTTGAAGAACAGCGTCAATCCCTCGACGCCGATGTTGCGATAATTGCCGAGATGCAGCATCCGGCACATCGTTTCGACAAACAGAAGGTCGGGCGCGGGAATGCCGCCGAAGAAGACCGAAGAGGCTACCGGCTGCGCGACGCGGCGCGGCTCGATCAGCCCCTCGACGGCGACGGCTCTGAGCACCCTGCCCTCCGGCGCGAAAATCGGCTGATAGGCGCTCCACAGCCGGAACTCGCCATAAACGCCGAACTGGAGGCCGATCTCGTCGGCGAAGATCGCCTCGGCGACGTTGCGCCGCCTGTCTGGTTGTCCGCTCATGGCGTGACCTTGCGCCCGAATACCCTTGCCGGCCGTCCGTGCGGCGTTGGAGCCGCCGGGCTTGCGGCGGCCGATGCCTTGCTGTCTCCGGTCGAAGGCTGCTGCGTGCCCTTGCTGAAAACGCCAAAGCTGGTGGGGGCAAGTTCCGGCCGGGCAAGCACATAGCCCTGCACCATGGAGGCGCCAGACCTCTCGGCAAGCTCCAGCTGCCAGCCTTCCTCAATGCCCTCGAAGACGGTGCGGATGCCCTGGTTCTCGAAGCTCTGCACCATCGCCGTCAGCAAGGCAAAGCCCGCGCCGGACTCCATCAGATGGGTGATCCAATGCGCGTCGAACTTGACGATGTCTGGTTTGAGTTCCTTGATCCGGTTGATGTCGGATTCATCGGCGCCATAGTCGTCCACCGCGATGCGGAAGCCGTTGGCCCTCAACGCCTCGACAAAATCGTAGAGCGTTTCCTGCGAGGCCGATTTCTGCTCGGTGACCTCGCAGACGATACGGCGCGGATCGATGCCGGCTTCGTGCAGCACCAGCCGCATGTCGCGCAGGGCCTTGTCGGCGATGCTGCGATCCGTGAAGACCGACGGATCGAAATTGACGAAGATGGACGCCTCTTGTGGCAGGCAGGCGCCGGCGTTCAGAAGATGCAGAGTGCGCGTCAGCGCCTCGATATGCAGCCGGTCGGCCGCCGGGCAGGTACCGAAAAATGTCCCCGGCGACTGCGGCTCGCCGTCGCGGAACGGCCGGATCAGCCCCTCGAAAGCGGCGACCGAAAGCTTGCCCTCCTTGAAGGCGAAGATCGGCTGGAACGCGCTCTGCAGCGTATAGATGCCCCAGACACCGGTCGAGGTGCCGTCATCATGACGGATGAGGTGGGCAAGCCCGATGCTGCGCGACAAGGTTTCTCGCTCCGCGAACAGGCGCAATCCGATCTGCGATCCTGCCAGCCAAGGGTTTACCGGCCGTTGATGAATTTAGCGTTGCCGCTCACGCCTCCTTGACCTCTGGCTCATCGCACAATGCTTGCGCTCCGCGCCACGATGCGACATGAGAGGCGCCGCGGCCGCTCCTGGCCGCTTTCCTAGGAGACATTTTGTCATGGCCTTTCTCGCCGACGCCCTTTCCCGCGTTAAGCCTTCCGCGACCATCGCGGTGACGCAGAAAGCGCGCGAGCTGAAAAATGCCGGCCGTGACGTGATCGGCCTCGGCGCCGGCGAGCCGGATTTCGATACGCCCGACAACATCAAGAACGCGGCGATCGAGGCGATCCGCCGCGGCGAGACCAAATATCCGCCGGTTTCCGGCATCGTGCCGCTGCGCGAGGCGATCGCCAGGAAGTTCAAGCGCGAGAACAACCTCGACTACCGGCCGGAGCAGACCATCGTCGGCACCGGCGGCAAGCAGATCCTGTTCAACGCCTTCATGGCGACGCTGAACCCCGGCGACGAAGTCGTCATCCCGCGGCCCTACTGGGTGAGCTATCCCGAAATGGTGGCGATCTGCGGCGGCACGTCGGTGTTCGCCGACACCTCGATCGACAACGGCTTCAAGCTCACACCGCAAGTGCTGGAAAAGGCGATCACGCCGAAGACCAAATGGCTGTTGATGAATTCGCCGTCGAACCCCTCGGGCGCCGCCTACACGGAGGCCGAGCTCAGGGCGCTGGCCGACGTGCTGCTCAAGCATCCGCATGTCTGGACGCTGACCGACGACATGTATGAGCACCTGACCTATGGCGACTTCGTCTTCAAGACCATCGCCGAGGTCGAGCCGAACCTCTATGAGCGCACGCTGGCCATGAACGGCGTGTCGAAAGCCTATGCCATGACCGGCTGGCGCATCGGCTATGCCGCCGGCCCGGTGCCGCTCGTCAAGGCGATGGACATGATCCAGGGCCAGCAGACGTCGGGCGCCTGCACCATCGCGCAATGGGCTTCCGTCGAGGCGCTCGACGGGCCGCAGGATTTCATCGCCAAGAACAAGGCGATCTTCCAGGGCCGGCGCGACCTAGTCGTCTCTATGCTCAATCAGGCGCGCGGCATCTCCTGCCCGTCGCCGGAAGGCGCCTTCTATGTCTACCCGTCCTGCGCCCAGCTGATCGGCAAGAAGACCAAGACGGGCAAGGTCATCGACACCGACGAAGCCTTCTGTTCCGAACTGTTGGAGGCCGAAGGCGTCGCGGTGGTGTTCGGCTCGGCCTTTGGGCTGGGGCCGAACTTCCGCATCTCCTACGCCACCTCGGACGCGCTGCTGGAAGAAGCCTGCACGCGCATCCAGCGCTTTACCGCGTCGCTGACCTGATCGACGCCACGTTGTCACATTGGAGAACCCGGCTTCGGCCGGGTTTTTTGTTGGCCTTAGCCGCCATATTGCTCCGGCGTGACCGCTTCCAGCCAGTCGGCATGGACGCCGTCCAGCGCCTCCTGCATGGCGATATGGGCCATGGCGGTTTTCGCCCCGGCGCCATGCCAGTGCTTTTCGCCCGGCGCGAAGGAAATGACATCCCCTGCCCTGATCTCTTCGATCGGTCCGCCCCAGGTCTGGGCAAGCCCGGCGCCGGAGGTGACATAGAGCGTCTGTCCGAGCGGGTGCGTGTGCCAATGCGTGCGTGCGCCGGGCTCGAAGCTGACCAGCGTCGCCCTGAGCCTTGCCGGCGCCTCCTTCTCGACGATTGGCGTCTGCAACACGCGCCCGGTAAAGTATTTGTCCGGCGCGATGACTGTCGGCACTGAGCCGCACGCAATGATCTTCATCGTCCAATCCTTCTCGAATAATGCTTCGCTGGAGTAATTCCAGGAAAAGTGTGAGCGGTTAAGTTCGGCGCCTTCGCCGTAACCTTCCGTCCGGAATTGCGTAAAAACAAAGAGATGGAGCGTTTCGCCGTTTCCGCGAGACGGGTGAACCGCTCCTGCCTCGTCTTGCGAAGCAGTTTCATCCCGATGCGCTGTTGACGCAACCGGCCTTTTCAGCCGCCTGACGACCGCGTCGAGGCCCGCGATAGAGGCTCGTTAGCCGGTCAACAAACTGTCATAAATCGTTGCTTTTTAACCATAAAACGCCACCGCTCAATCCGGCGCTGATTAATGCCGCGGAACGGTCGCCGAACTCAGTGTTTGTTAACGGCTGAAGCCCTAGCCATGTCGCGTGCTGTGGGGGCGCGGACATGAGTATCTTGGCGACAATCAAGGATCACAGCGGCCGTATCTATCGCGGCATCCAGGCTTTGCTCGTGATGAGCATCGCCGCCACCTGGCTTGCGGCTTTCGCGCTGACGGAGAACGCCTCCCGCGCAGGCGCGCTGGTGGTATCGGTGGCATCGACCTTAATGGCGCTTCTGGTGTTGATGTATATGCGCGCGAGCGTCGTCCAGCGCCTGCAATCGGCGGCGGATGCCGAGGCCGAGAAGCATCGCTTTCTCACCGTCGATGCCATGACCGGGGCCATGACCCGGCGCTATTTCATCGAAGCGCTGGGCGACTGGTTGGGTGGCTTGCGCAACCGTCGCCAGGCAAGCCTGCTTTTGATCGACCTCGATCATTTCAAGCAGCTCAACGACACGTTCGGCCATCAGTTCGGCGATCTGGCGCTGGCGCACCTGGTCGCGGAAGCCCAGCGCATCTTCGAGGACGGCGTCATCGGCCGGCTCGGCGGCGACGAGTTCGGCATCATGGTTCCGCATGGCGACGTCGCCATTATCAACAAGGACGCGCGCCGGCTGCTGGACGCGATGCGTGCCGGCAAGAGGCATGAAGGCAAGATCATTCCCCTGTCGATCTCGGTGGGCGTCGCGCTCGCGCCGTTGCATGCTTCGAACGGCGCTGAATTGATGCTGCTGGCCGATCTCGCGCTCTACGAAAGCAAGGCCGCCGGTCGCGGCCGCATCACTGTTTTCGATGAGGAGATGCTGTCGGATAAGCGTTATCGCCGGCTGGTGGAACGCGAACTGCGCGCCGCGGTCTATCTCGGCGAGCTGGAGCTGCACTATCAGCCGATCGTCAATCCCGACGGCTCGGTCGACGCGCTGGAAGGCTTGATCCGCTGGCGTCACCCGGTGCGCGGTTTGATCTCGCCGGCGGAATTCATCCCGATCGCCGAGCGCTCGACGCTGATCGACATGATCGGCGAGTGGGTCTTCAAGCGCGCCTGTGCCGATGTCGGGCATTTTCCCGGACGGCGTATCTCGATCAACGTCTCGGGCGAGCAGTTGAAGCGCGACGAGATCGTGACGATGTGCAACCGGATCCTGCGCGAAACCGGCCGGTCCGCATCGCAGTTCATCATCGAGATCACCGAGACGGTGGCGACGGCCGCGACGCCCGAGGTTCTGAGGCGCCTGGAGGCGCTGCGCGGCCTCGGCTTCCACATTGCGCTGGACGACTTCGGCACCGGCCATTGCGGCTTCAACTATCTGAAGTCGCTGCCCATCGACAGCGTCAAGATCGACCGCTCCTACATCCGCAGCCTCGCCCATGACCAGGTGGCGCAGATCTTCGTTTCCGCACTTGCCCAGATCGCCCGCATCCAGGACATTGCCATCGTCGCGGAAGGCGTCGAAACCGCGGAGGAATTCGCCCTCGCCAGGACCGCCGGCTGCAGCCGTTTCCAGGGCTATTTCTTCGGCAAGCCCGCGCCGCGCGACAAGGCAAGCGCGTTGTGTGCAGCCGCCCGCGAACCGCTCGCCCTCACGGCCTGACATAGGAAATGGTGGCCTGACGACTCCAAGCCGGCGAACATCCTATTTTTCTTGCCCTCCCGGCGAACCCGTGTGACGATGGCTTTGGGAAGGGGTGGATAAACCCCGCCCGCGACGGCCGAACAGGCCGGCCGCCGCTCTGCATAGGGTGCGATCGGACGCAAAACCGGTTTCCACTTTTGCTGATCGCTCTCTTGGGAAACGCCTGAGTGGAGGTCAGCCATGGGTACTCGCGCCGGAGGACGACGCACGGGACCGAAATGCATCGCCATAATCGGTCCCTTCGCAAGCGGTAAGACGACACTTCTCGAAGCCATACTCGCCCGCACGGGCGCCATTCCCCGCCAGTCACCAGTTTCGTCGGGCAACACTGTTTCCGATCATTCGCCCGAGGCCCGCGCTCACGCCATGAGCGTCGAGGCGACCTTCGCCACCACCGATTTCATGGGCGAGCAGATCACCTTCGTCGACTGCCCCGGCTCCATCGAATTCGCCTTCGAGGCCGAACCCGTGCTTGCCGCTTGCGACCTCGCTGTCGTCGTCGCCGAGGCCGACGAGAAGAAGATCCCGGCACTCCAGCTCATCATGCGCAAGCTCGACGATCTCGCCATTCCGCGCATCCTGTTCCTCAACAAGGTCGACAAGGCGATCATGGGCGTGCGCGACACGCTGAAGATGCTGCAGCCGGCAAGTTCTGTGCCGCTGCTGCTGCGCCAGATTCCGGTGCGCAAGGACGGTGTCGTCATCGGCTCGATCGATCTGGCGTTGGAACGCGCCTACATCTACCGCGAATATGCCGAGAGCCAGGTCGCCGACATCGCGAACGACGACAAGGCGCGCGAGCTGGAGGCGCGGTTCTCCATGCTGGAGACGCTTGCCGACCATGACGATCACCTGATGGAGCAGTTGCTGGAGGAGATCGAGCCGCCGAAGGATGCGATCTTCGATGATCTCTCGGCCGACCTGCGCGCCGGCGCGGTGACGCCGGTGCTGATCGGCACGGCCGAGAAGGGCAATGGCGTGCTGCGCCTGTTGAAGGCCATTCGCCACGACGCGCCCGATGTCGAGGCAACCAGGAAGCGCCTTGGCGCGCCGGACGGCCAGACGGTGGTGCAGGTGATGAAGACCATCCACACTGCGCATGGCGGCAAGCTTTCGGTGTCGCGCGTGCTTTCCGGCCAATTGGCCGACGCGGCCGAGCTCTTCCTTTCCAACGGCGACACGGCGAAGGTTTCCGGCATCTACAAGATGCTCGGCAAGGACCAGACGAAGCTGACATCCGCCAAGGCGGGCGACACGGTCGCGCTCGGCAAGCTCGACGACGTCAAGACCGGCCAGACGCTGAGTTCGGCCAAGGGCGGCATCCGGCCATTGGTCACGCTGGAACCGCCGCAGCCTGTCTTCGCCTTCGCGCTTCGCCCCAAGGAGCGCAAGGACGAGGTCAAAATGTCCGCGGCGATCCAGCGGCTTGCCGAGGAGGATCCATCGCTCAGCCTGCGCCACAACCAGGATTCCGCCGAAACCGTCCTGTCGGGCCACGGCGAAATGCATCTGCGCGTGGTTCGCGAGCGCCTCGAGGGCAAGAACCAGATCCCGATCGAGGGTCATGCCCCGGCGGTGCCTTACCGGGAGACGATCCGCAAAGCAGCGCAGCAGCGCGGCCGCCACAAGAAGCAGTCCGGCGGCCACGGCCAGTTCGGCGACGTGGTGATCGAGATCAAGCCGCTGCCGCGCGGATCCGGCTTCCAGTTCTCCGACACCATCACCGGTGGCGTGGTGCCGAAAACCTACATTCAGTCGGTGGAGACCGGCATCCGCGACTACCTGAAGACAGGCCCGCTCGGCTTCCCGGTTGTCGACGTCGCCGTCAACCTGTCGGACGGCTCCTACCATGCCGTGGACTCCTCCGACATGGCCTTCCAGATGGCGGCGAAGCTCGCGATGAAGGAAGGCATGACCGCCTGTTCGCCGGTCCTGCTGGAGCCGGTGATGAAGGTCGAGATCGTCACGCCTTCGGACGCGACCTCGAAGATCATCGCGCTGATCCCGCAGCGGCGCGGCCAGATCCTCGGCTATGATGCAAGGCCCGACTGGCCCGGCTGGGACGTCGTCGAGGCGACCATGCCGCAGGCCGAGATCGGTGACCTGATCATCGAGCTGCGCTCGGCGACCGCCGGCGTCGCCAGCTACAAGGCCGCTTTCGACCACATGGCCGAGCTCACCGGCCGGCTCGCCGACGAGGCAATGAACGCCAACGGCAAAGCCGCCTGAGCAGGTCGCAGACTTCTGTTGAAGATATGAAAACGGCGTCCGGATGATCCGGACGCCGTTCCTATTGAGGACCGTTTTCCTGGGAGGCAACGGCTGGTCCGCCGCATCCGGAAAAATGGTTCGGACGCGGTGCTTGCCTGAGCCCGGTCTTCCGAGTGATGCCCCCATCTCCCGAACCGACCAACCGCGTCCTATCCTCTACTTAAACCATAGAGTTCGTCCGCGACATGTTACCCGATGTTACATGTCACTGTTACGTGGTGGATCCAGTCGTTTTTTTCCCGGCTCGAAGGCACGCGGGCAACAAAAAAGCCGGATCAATAAAGATCCGGCTGAGTTGATTGGAAGTGCCGATTAGGGCTAACCTCCAGAGGGGAACACTCGAGGGCGCTAATGGGAGGAGAACGCGCCCTGGAGATGACACTATATATGTGCTCATCATGCCCAAGAAACAAGCATCTATTTTGCAACACACGCATGCAAAAAGACGCAGGCTGTGGTCCAACCTATTCCTGGAACCCATAGGACCAGAAAAATCGCCGATTCCGGTGCGTTTCCGGCCCTAAGGCGACTGCTTAAATGCAAAATCGAGCTGATTTTGCTCGGAAATATGCGAATCGGCGAAATGATGTCGATTTCGGCAAGCCGAGTTTATTTTTACGGCAGGAGACCGACGATGCGAATTTTTTCGGCAATCGCCGGCAGCGCGCTGTTCCTTGTCGTTGCGCCCGGCGTCGTCGCCGGCCTGGCGCCATGGCTCTTGACCGACCGCTATCGCAAACCTCTGTCGGCTCTGCCGGGCTTCGTGCCTGCGGGCTCGCTTCTCGTGGTCGGAGCCGCCGCCATCCTGCTTCATGCCTTTGCCCATTTTGCCCTCGAGGGCCTGGGCACGCCCGCTCCCGTGGCGCCGACCGAGAAACTGGTCGTCGGCGGCATCTACCGCCATGTGCGCAACCCCATGTACGTGGCCGTCCTGGCGATCATCCTTGGTCAGGCGCTGATCTTTTCGAGCTGGGCGGTGCTGGTCTACGGCCTGATCGCCGCCGCGGCGATGGTCTCGTTCGTCAAGGTCTACGAAGAGCCGACGCTCGCCAACCGCTATGGCGCGGAATACGAAACTTACCGCCGCGCCGTCCCCGGCTGGCTGCCACGGCTGACGCCGTGGCGCGGGCAGTAGTTTCTAGGCCGGGCGCTTTTAGTAAGACCAGCTACGGGCCTTGGCGATGATGAAATCGCGAAAAACGTGCAGCTTCGCCTGGTTCTTCATCGCGTCGGGATAGGCGAAATAGGTATCGAAGGACGGCACCTCGGTCTCAGGCAGCAACTGCACCAGGTTCGAGTCCTTATTGATCACATAGTCCGGCAGCATGGCGATGCCGGCGCCGCCCTGCACGGCCCGCTTGATCGACAGGATGTCGTTGATCTGCAGCGTCGGCACCCGCTGCGCGCCCTCGAAATCGCCGACAGTCTCCAGCCAGTTCAGCTCCGACAGATGCGAAGGCACCGGCACGCCGAAGGTGACAATGCGGTGGTTTCTGAGCTCGGCGATCGAGGCCGGCCTGCTGAACTTGGCGATATAGGACGGCGCCGCGTAAAGGTGGAAATGCACCGTGAACAGCCGGCGCTGGATGAGGTCGGGCTGCTGCGGCTGGCGCAGCCGGATCGCGCAATCGGCCTGGCGCATGGTGAGGTCGAGCTCCTCATTGGCGAGGATCAGCTGCAGGCTGATCTCGGGATAGAGCTCGATGAATTCCTGCACCCGTTCGGTCAGCCAGCCGGCCCCCAAGCCCACCGTGGTCGTTACCCTGAGCACGCCCGACGGCCGGTCCTTGGTCTCGGTCAGCCGCGTCTTGATCGTCTCCAGCTTCATCAGCACGTCATGCGCCGTGCGGAACAGCATCTCGCCCTGCTCGGTCAGCACCAGGCCGCGCGCATGGCGGTGGAACAGCGCGACGCCGACATCATGCTCCAGCGCGCTGACCTGCCGCGAAATAGCCGATTGCGACAGATGCAGCGTCTCCGCGGCATGGGTGAACGACCCAGCCTCCGCCGCTGCGTGAAATACGCGTAATTTGTCCCAGTCCAGCGCCATGATTCCCCTCGCGTTGCCTTCGGCGTCTGAATGAAAAATCAGGCTTTTAAACGGCTTCTTTCAGCCGATCTGTCATTCCGCCGCTTCGCGGTGAACCTCGATGCCCGCCAGATATTTTTCCGCCTCGAGCGCCGCCATGCAGCCAAGCCCGGCCGCCGTCACCGCCTGGCGGTACACGTCGTCGGTGACGTCGCCGGCGGCGAAGACGCCGGGCACATCGGTGCGGGTGGAATCGGGCGCCGTCCACAGATAGCCGTTCGGCTTCTGCTTCAGCTTGCCGGCGAAGAGTTCCACCGCCGGCGCATGGCCGATGGCGACGAACACGCCGTCGACCGGCAGCTTCGATTCCTGGCCGGTCACCACGTTGCGCAGCGTCAGGCCCTCGACCGAGGGCGGCAGCGGCGCCTTGCCCGGCCGTCCGGTGATCTCGTCGATGACCGTGTCCCAGATGACGCGGACATTGTCCTTCTTGAGCAGCCGCTCGCGCAGGATGCGCTCGGCGCGGAAATCGCTGCGCCGGTGGATGACGGTGACGCTCCTGGCGAGGTTCGACAGATAGAGCGCCTCCTCGACCGCGGAATTGCCGCCGCCCACCACCGCGACGTCCTTGCCGCGATAGAAGAAGCCGTCGCAGGTGGCGCAGGCCGAAACGCCGAAGCCCATGAAGGTCTGCTCCGACAGGATGCCCAGCCACTTGGCCTGCGCGCCGGTGGCGATGATCAAGGCGTCCGCCGTGTAGACCGTGCCGGAGTCGCCTGTGGCGCGAAACGGCCGCACATTGAGGTCGACCTCGGTGATGATGTCGTTGATGATGTCGGTGCCGACATGCTCGGCCTGCTTGAGCATCTGCTCCATCAGCCAGGGGCCCTGGATCGGATCGGCGAAGCCGGGATAGTTCTCGACGTCGGTAGTGATCATCAATTGGCCGCCCTGCTGCAGGCCGGCGACCAGCATCGGCTTCAGCATGGCGCGCGCGGCGTAGACCGCCGCCGTGTAGCCGGCCGGGCCGGAACCGATGATAAGAACGGGCGCATGTTTGGTGTTCATGAAAGTCCCCTGCGGCGCGCAGCCGTGGTTGTCGCGCGTAATGTAAGTGTTGCCCGTGGGACCAGCAAGGCAGGTTGGCTTTCGTCCCCGGAAAGCTTCATCCCCTGCATATCGGGCCATATCGCCGCCCGTCACCGATGCATGTCGTCCAGAGATATGCGCGGCTCTGGGATCACGGCATGCCTCAAAACAGGGAGAAAATCATCGCAAAGCTATGGCCTCCGGCGCGAAACCAAATTACAAAATTGCGAAAGATTCTTGCGCGAAAGCCCTTCATGCCGCTGAAAGCCGATCTCGACGCCATCGACTGGAAGATCCTGCGCGAGTTGCAGGGCGACGGCCGCATGACCAATGTCGAACTGTCCAACCGGGTCGGTATCTCGGCGCCGCCCTGCCTGCGCCGCGTCAGGCGGCTGGAAGAGGCCGGCATCATCCGCGGCTACCGCGCGCTTCTCAACGCCCCGGCACTGGGCATGGATGTCGTCGCCTTCTGCCTGATCGGTCTGCATCATCAGGCCGATGCCGAACTGAAAGCCTTCGCCGAGCGCACGCGCGGCTGGCCGATCGTGCGCGACGCCTGGATGGTGTCGGGCGAATCCGACTTCCTGCTGCATTGCGTGGCAAGCGACCTCGGCACCTTCCAGACCTTCGTCATCGAGGAGCTGGCTTCGGCGCCTAATGTGGACACCGTGCGCACCGCCTTGACCATCCGTCGCGTCAAGGATGAGGGCCTGGTGGCTTTTCCGACTTAATGTGCCGGCTTCCGGAAATTCACCTGCAAAAACAAGCGGTTTAGCTCGGGGCTTTGAATCAAACCGCGATCAGAGCGACCGTATCGCGGTAAGCAGCGCCTCAAGGTCATGAGCGCCGCGCAACGGCAAAACCGAGAGCCCGTCCATCGTCGAGCCTTCGCCGTCGACCAGCCAGCCACGCGCAAGGCCGGCGCGCTGGCCGGCTTCCATATCGGCCGGCTTGTCGCCGACGATCAGCGATCGCTTGAGATCGAGGCCGAGCCGCCGGCCCGCCTCCAGCAGCATGCCCGGATTGGGCTTGCGCATCGGATGGTCGGCAACCGCTAGCGGATCCTTGCCGGCGTCGTGGTAGGCGCAGGCAAGAACCATGTCGACAAACGCGTTTTGTTCAGCCATGAGGCCGAGCACGCGCTCGTTGACCCTGGCGAACGCATCCCAGCCGAAATAGCCGCGTGCGATGCCGGACTGGTTGGTGACGACAACGACCGGAATCCCGCGCCGGTTCGCGGCCTCGATGGCAAGTATGATATCGTCGCGCAGCTCTACATCGGCCGGATTGTCGGGATAGCCAGTATCGACATTGATGGTGCCGTCACGGTCGAGAAACAGCGCCGGTCGGCCGGCCGCAAAGACCTTGCTACCAATCCGCTCCACCCATAGGCCGGGCTCGACGAGCGGAAAGGCGGACTCGCCCTCAGCCATTGCTGAGACGCGCTTCGACCGCCTCGCACAGATGATGATAGAGGCACAAATGCCCCTGCTGGATGATCGGCGTCGAGGTCGACGGCACGTTGAGCAGGATGTCGGTCAGCGGCCTGAGCTTGCCGCCGGTCTCGCCGGTCAGGCTGATCACCGTCATGCCCATCGCCCTCGCCTGCTCGGCCGCGGCAAGGATGCTCGGCGAATTGCCGCTGGTCGAGATGGCCAGCAGCACCGCGCCTTCCGAACCATGCGCCTCGACCTGGCGCGAGAAGACGGTGTCGAAGCCGTAGTCGTTGCCCCAAGCCGTCAGCACCGCGGCGTTGGCCGGCAGCGCGATGACGTTATAGGCCTTGCGTTCCTTCAGGAAGCGGCCGACCAGCTCGCCGGCGATGTGGATGGCGTCGCTCGCCGAGCCGCCATTGCCGCAGATCAGCAGCGCCTTGCCTTGCGACAGCGCCTTGACGACGGTCGCGACGGCGCGCTCCATTTCCGCGGTGAGGTCGCGCTCGACCATCGCTGAGATCGCCGCCGCGGAGCGGACAAGATAATCGTTCAAGTCAGACATGAGATCCTCAGTTTGCGGCACGCAGCTTGCCGATCGTGTTCGTCGTGCTCTTGCCGGCGACGAGATCGACCAGCACCACGCGCCCGCCCGCCTTCTGCACGACATCGGCGCCGACCACGGTCTCGACCGTGTAATCCGCGCCCTTGACCAGGATGTCCGGCAACAGCGCCTCGATCAGCTTCAGCGGCGTGTCTTCCTCGAAGACGACGACGGCATCGACCGACGCGAGCGCGGCCAGCACGCAGGCGCGGTCATGCTGGTTGTTGACCGGGCGCCCCGGCCCTTTCAGCCGGTGCACCGAGGCGTCGCTGTTGAGGCCGAGCACCAGCCGGTCGCACTGGCTGCGCGCGGCATGCAGCAGGCTGACATGGCCGGCATGCAGGATATCGAAACAGCCATTGGTGAAGCCGACGGTCAGCCCCTCTTCCTTCCAGGCTGCCACCATCCTGGCCGCCGCATTGGCGTCAAGAATGGCATCGGTATGAGACGTCGGCCCATGCGAGCGGAACAACGCGCCGGACAGTTCCTCGACGTTCAGCCGCGCCGTGCCGCGTTTTCCCACCACGACGCCGCCGGCGGCATTGGCGATGACGGCGGCATGCACCCGGTCGGCGCCGGCGGCGAGTGACAGCGCGAAACTGGCGATGACCGTGTCACCTGCGCCGGAAACGTCGAACACCTCGCGCGCCTGGGTGGAGATGTGGCGGGCATCCTCGGCGGAGACCACGCTCATGCCCTTCTCGCTGCGCGTGGCGACGATGAACTCGAAATCATGCGCGGCAATCAAGTCGCGCGCCGCGGCTACGATCTCGTCGTCGCCGAACACCTTGCGTCCGGCCGCCTCGCCAAGCTCCTCGCGGTTCGGCGTCACTGCCGTAGCACCTGCATAGCGCGCGTAATCGCGCCCCTTCGGATCGACCAGCACCGGCTTGCCGGCATCGCGGCAGATCGCGATCAGCTCGCCGGCGACGCCGTCGAGCAGGATGCCCTTGCCGTAATCGGAGAGGATGACGATGTCGGCGCGGCCAAGCGCGGCCTGGAAGTGATCGATAAGCTTCGCCCGCTCGGCGGAAGTGAGCGGTTTGATCTCTTCCTCGTCGAAACGCAGCACCTGCTGGTTGAGCGCGCTGAAGCGGCTTTTCGACGAGGTCATGCGGTCCTGGCGCTGCAGGAGCCCATCGGTGTCGACGCCGATGTCGCCCAGCATGCGCATCAGATTGTTACCCGCCTGGTCGGCGCCGATCACCGACACGGGTATGGCGGCAGCACCCAGCGAAACGATGTTGGAGACGACATTGCCGGCGCCGCCCATGTTGAGCGACTCGCCCTTACCATGCAGCACGGGGATGGGGGCTTCCGGCGAGATACGCTCGATCACGCCGCTGACGAAGCGGTCGAGGATGAAATCGCCCACCACTAGCACGGTGACGTCGCCGAACCGGGCGATGGTGCGATGCAAAGGTTCCGGAGAAGGCGGATTGTGCTTGATCATCTCACTCGAGGTCTGCCTGAAGACGGCCGGACTTGATTAGGTTTCAGCGCCGGAATTGTGGCGTGGGCTACTCAAGGCGATGCCGATATACCGCAATTCGGGCGAGCGCAACGGCAGGCCCGACGCGGACCCAAGCCGGAGATGGCTGCGCAATCAGCTCTTCTGCAGGGCGACATGAACGCCGAGCCCGACGAGCACGGCGCCGCCCGCCCGCTGCATCAGGCGCTGCGCTCGGCCCGAGCGCCGCAGCCGGGCGATCATCGCGCCGGCCAGGAACACGCAGGCGATGTCGGCCGAGGAAAACATCAGATTGACGATGGTTCCCAGCACCACGAACTGCAGCCAGACCGGCAACGCCGCCGAAGCGTCGATGAACTGCGGCAGGAACGCCATGAAGAAGATCGCCGTCTTGGGATTGAGCACCTCGACGGTGATGCTCTCGAAAAAGGCCCGGCGGGCCGATTTCCGCTCGATCGCGGGCAGCGCCGTCTCGCCATCCGCGCGCTTGCGGAAGAGACAAACGCCGAGCCAGATCAGATAGAGCGCGCCGATGAGCTTGACCGCCATGTAGAGCGGCGGCACGGCGTGGAACAGCACGGACAGGCCAGCGGCGGCAGCGAAGACATGGAAATAGCCGCCGAGATGGATGCCCAGCGCCGCCGTCAACCCCGACCAGCGCCCGCGCGCCATGGTCTGCGCCGCGGTGTAGAGCATAGCGGGGCCCGGGATATAGGCGAAAATCGCGGTCGTGGCGAAAAACGCGATGAGCAGCTCTGTCGACGGCATTCTTGGTTCCCTCATGGTACTGCGGGTAGCGAATGCCTACTGAAGCGGGAGCTTTTGCGGCTTCACTGTGATGCACCGGAGCGCCTGCTTTATCGACACTCCCGTCCACCTCCCCTATAAGGGCCGGAATCGGCAACGGAGCAAGGCTGAAAAGCATGATCATCGTCACGGGCGGCGCCGGCATGATCGGCTCCAACATCGTCGCCGCTCTCAACGCCGAGGGGCATGACGACATCGTCGTCGTCGACGACCTCACCGACGGCCACAAGATCGCCAACCTCGCCGACCTGCGCATCGCCGACTATCTCGACAAGGACGATTTTCTCGCCCGGATCGAGGACGGCGCGCTTGGCCGCATCGAGGCCGTCTTCCATCAAGGCGCCTGCTCGACCACCACCGAATGGAACGGCAAGTTCATGATGGAGGTGAACTACGCCTATTCCAAGCGCCTGCTGCATGCCTGCCTGGCCCTGCGCGTGCCGTTCCTCTATGCCTCCTCGGCGTCGGTCTATGGCGGCGGTAACGAATTTCGCGAGGAGCCCGAACTAGAGCGGCCGCTTAACGTCTACGCCTATTCCAAGAAACTGTTCGATGACTATGTCCGCCGCAATGTCTTCGACACCGACCATTCGCAGGTCGCGGGCCTGCGCTATTTCAACGTCTATGGACCGCGCGAGGCGCATAAGGGCGCCATGGCCTCGGTCGCCTTCCATCTCTTCAACCAGGTCGAACGCGGCGAAAACCCGAAGCTGTTCGGCGCTTATGGCGATTTCGGCCCCGGCGAGCAGAGCCGCGACTTCATCCATGTCGGCGACGTGGCGGAGGTCAATCTGTGGCTGTGGAAACGCGGCACGAGCGGCATCTTCAATTGCGGCACCGGCCGCGCCCAGCCGTTCCGCGCCATCGCCGAGACGGTCATCGACACACTGGGCAAGGGCGAGATCGAGTTCATCCCCTTTCCCGATCACCTCAAGGGCAGCTACCAGAGTTTCACGCAGGCTGATATGTCCCGCTTGCGCGCGGCCGGCTACAATGGCCAATTCCGTACAGTCGAAACCGGCGTCAGGGACTATGTCGAATGGCTGAAGGCCCAACGATCCTCGTGATCGGCCCACGCTGGGTGGGCGACATGGTTATGGCGCAGTGCCTGTTTGCGGCGCTGAAGGAAAAGCATCCGCACGCCGCCATCGACGTGCTGGCGCCGGCCTGGGCGGCACCACTGGTCAAGCGCATGCCCGAGATACGCAGCCAGATCGACTTTCCGCTGATGCCGGGAGCGCTCGAATTCCGCAGCCGGCGGCGCTTCGGCCGCCTGCTGCGCGGCCGCTACGACATGGCCTATGTGCTGCCGGGAAGCTGGAAATCGGCGCTGATCCCGTTCTTTGCCCGCATCCCGCATCGTGTCGGCAATCTGCGCGAGATGCGCTATGGCCTGCTGACCGATGTCGTGCCGCTGCCCGAAGCGCTGAAACGGCGCACGGCGCACGCCTATTTCGGCCTCGCGCGCGGCGGCACCTTTCGCGCGCCGAGGCTTACCGTCGACGAGGCCAACCAGGCGGATTTGCTGGCGCGCTTCGGGCTGGCGGGCGAGAAATTCGTGGCGCTCATGCCCGGCGCCGAGTTCGGCCCGGCAAAACGCTGGCCGAGCGATCATTATGCCGGGCTTGCCCGGGACATGATGGCCAGGGGACTGGGCGTCGTCCTGCTCGGCTCGAAGAACGATGCCGACGTGACCGGTGAGATCGCAGCACTTGCCCCGGGCGCCGTCGACCTTGCCGGCAAGACGCGGCTGGAGGACGCCATCGACCTGATCGCCGCGGCGAAGCTTGCGGTGTCGAACGACAGCGGACTGATGCATGTCGCGGCCGCCGTCGGCACCCCGATCGTGGCCGTCTACGGTTCGACCTCGCCGCAAAACACGCCGCCGCTCAGCGACCGCTCCGAACTGATCTGGCTGCATCTGTCCTGCTCGCCCTGCCACAAGAAGGTCTGCCCGCTCGGCCATCTCAACTGCCTGAAGACGCTCGATGTCACCCGCGTTACAGCCGCGGCCGACCGCTTGCTCGAGGTTCCGGCGGCCGCATGAAAGTGCTGATCGTCAAGACATCGTCGATGGGCGATGTCATCCACACCTTTCCCGCCGTCGAGGACGCGGTGCGCAACCGCCCCGACATAAATTTCGACTGGTGCGTGGAGGAGGCGTTTGCCGGGATCGTGGCGCTGCACCCGGCCATTGGAGTGATCCACAAGGTGGCGGTCCGGCGCTGGCGCAAGCGGCTTCTCGACGGCACCACATGGCGCGAGATGGCCGGACTGCGCAAAGCGCTGCGCGCCCCCCGCTACGATCTCGTCATCGACGCCCAAGGCTTGTTGAAGTCGGCCCTGGTCGCCATACAGGCCGGCGCGCCGATTGCCGGCTTCGATCGGGCGAGCGCCCGCGAGCCATCGGCGACGCTGTTTTATCAGCGCAAATATGCCGTGCCGCGCGACCTGCATGCCATTGAGCGCACCAGGCGGCTGTTCGGGCTGGCGCTTGGCTACCAGCCTGACCTGTCGACGCTCGACTCCGGCATCGTGCCGCCGGCGGGCAATCCGGCCGGCATTGAAGGCAGAACCGCCCTCCTGCTGCACGGCACCAGCCGCGAGGACAAGAAATGGCCGGTCGAGGATTGGATCGAAACCGCGCACCAGCTGGCCGACCGGCAGTTCACGCCGGTGGTCACTTGGTCGAACGAGGCGGAAAAGAAAGTGGCGGACGCCGTTGCCGGTGCCGTGCCAGGGACGGTGCTGGTTGCCAAATCGCCGCTCGCGGACATCGCCGCGCTCCTCGGCCGTTCGACGCTGGTCATCGGCGCCGACACCGGCCTCACCCACCTCGCCAGCGCCTTCGGCCTGCCGACGGTCGCCATCTTCCTGGCGACGGAACCGGGTCTCACCGGCCCGCGCGGGAGGTTTGCGTCGACCTTGATGGCGCCGGCCAGCGGCAAGATCACGGCGGCTGAGGTGATAGCGGAAGCGGAACGGCTGCTGGCGCTCCGATCGAAGGCGCCAGCCTGAGCTGCTAGATAAACTGCACCTGGACGATCTCGTAGCCTCTGGCGCCACCCGGAGCATTGACCTCGATGGCGTCGCCGACTTCCTTGCCGATGAGCGCTCGCGCGATCGGCGAGGAGATCGAGATGCGGCCGGACTTCACGTCCGCTTCCTGGTCGCCGACGATCTGGTAGGTCTTCTTTTCCTCGGTGTCCTCGTCGACGAGCACGACGGTCGCGCCGAACTTCACCTTGTCGCCGGAAAGCTTGGAGACGTCGATAACCTCGGCCCGCGCGATCAGATCCTCGAGCTCGTTGATGCGGCCCTCATTGTGGCTCTGCGACTCCTTCGCCGCGTGATATTCGGCATTTTCCGACAGGTCGCCATGCGAGCGCGCTTCGGAGATCGCCTCGATGATACGGGGACGTTCCTCCTGCTGACGCCAGCGAAGTTCTTCCTTCAATGACGCGAACCCCTCGCCTGTCATCGGGACCTTGATCATATGCCTGACCTTTCCTGCCGCCACCCCCGCTTTTCGGGAGCAGCCTTGTCAAATGGGTACAAAAAGAAAACGGTCCGGCAGCCTCGGGCTAACGGAACCGTTTCACCACAATTTCCCTGAATATAGCGATCTTCGCGCGATTTTCACGCCCAAAAATTGAAGTTCGGCAAAATGATCACCGCTTTCGCGGGCCTGCGGCTGACGGCGAACAACAAAAACCGGCTGTGAGCAATCACAGCCGGTTCGAGAGACGTCGAGCCCTGCTCAGCTCCTCAGGAAATGATCGATCTGCTCGGACAGCATGCCGTATTCGCGCGAGCCCTTGCCGGTCCGCTTTTCGATTTCCTGGAGCTGCTGCTGGGCGCCGGCGAGATCGCCGATCTGCAGATGCGCTTCGCCGAGATATTCGCGCACCAGCGTGTAGTTCGGGTCGATGCGAAGCGCTTCCTCGTAATAGCCAAGGCCGACCGTGACGCGGCCGGAATGGCGATGCGAATAGCCGAGATAATTGAGGATGCGCGGATCCTGCTTGTTGGCGGCGAGCGTCAGCACCGAGATCGCCTCGTCATAGCGCCCGGCCATCGCCAGATCGTGTCCGGCCTCATAGATGCTGTCGTCATCCAGCATGCCATATTGCGGCACGACGCACTTCTTCTTTTTCTTGTCCCAAACCTCGCCCTTCTTGCAGGTGGTCGTCGTCTGGCCACTGCCGCCTTCACCAGCTGCAAAAGCCGGCGCAACGAACAGCGGCAGCGCCGCAATAGCCATGACCTGAACAAGCAAACGTCTGCGCATCGAAGCCTCCATGAGCGTGACAATGCCAGATTAACGCCGCCTTGGCGCGGTTTCATCCCGAAATGCGGGTAGCTGCCGAACTATTTTGGACGGCCGGACAGAAGCCGTTACCGCCGGACGTGACGCGCGCTTTAATTCCGCTATCATCGGGGCCAAGCGCATCACGTGGAGAAGAATCGTGCAGCAGCGCCTCGAGAAGGAGTGGGACCTTTCGATCGATCCGGACACGGTGCGCCTGTTCATCCTCAAGGCCAAGGCGCTGAGCGCCGCCGTAAACGAGGACTATGACGACGGCGCCGAGCACGAGGTCGAGTTCGACGGCGACACCCATGCCAGCCATCACCATGACGGCCTTGTCGAGGAAGCCTCGGAAGACCTCACCGAGGAGGAATTCCGCGAGCTGATCAACGATCTCAATATCGACGAAGCGGCCGAACTGATCGCGCTCGCCTGGGTCGGACGCGGCGACTATGACGCATCCGAATGGGCGGACGCGGTGGCCGCGGCCAGGGAGCGTCCCAGGAAGCGCACGGCCAAGTATCTGCTCGGCCTGCCGATGCTTGCCGACTGGCTGGAGGAAGGCCTTGAAGCCGTCGGCGCGTAACGCGCCGGTAACCGATTGTGATCGGCAAGGCGGGTCGCGCAGGCAACTTCGCGACGCGACCGCCGTTTCCGGGCGATGGCAACGCTGAGCCTTTCACGATTTTGCAGACTGGCGCTGCCTGTGGCGGCTGCGATCCTGCTGGTTACGCCGGCCGCCGCCAAGCATCATCATCGGCATAAGAGGCACCTGCCGCCGGCCAGCCAGAGCGCCGCTCCGGCGCCGCAAACGCCTGCGGCGACACCGGTTCCGGGGTCGCGTCCGCGGGATATGGAGAACGGCGCCGATAGGTCCGGGCGAGACAAAAGCCGCCTCGACAGCAATGACGACTTTCTCAACCAGGACAAGTCGCATCCGAAATGGGATGCCCGCCCGCCACGTTCGAAGGGCGCTCAATCCGGGCCGCGGACGCAATCCGAACCGCAGACGCCGAATGTCGTGCCCACGCCCCCGCAGAAGCCCACCGAACTGGAGCCCGAGCCGCCGGAAACTGGGCCGCAACCATCGGAAAAACCCGAACCGCCGGGCGAGGAAAAGATGCCTCCCGATCCGCGTTCCGCCGAGATGCCGGCCGACAAGATGCCGGCGGAGGAAACCGCATGCCGGGAAAGGCTGAAGGCGCTTGGCATCGAATTCGAGGAGCACAAGGCCGAGCACGACGCGGAAATCGGCTGCTCGATTCCCTATCCGATAATTTTGAAAACGCTTGGCAAATCCATCGGTATCAGTCCCGGCACCGAGCTCAACTGCCAGATGGCGGAGGCGGCCGCGCGCTTCATGGCCGATGTCGTCCAACCCACGGCGAAGGCCGAACTCGGGGCCGACCTGAAGTCGATCAACCAGACTTCGGCCTTTGTCTGCCGGCCGCGCCACGGCACGCGCAAACTGTCGGAACACGCCTTCGGCAACGCGCTCGACATCGCCAGCTTCACCTTGTCGGACGGGAGGACGATCGAGGTCGGGCCGGCGCCGCCGGAGAAGGACGCGAAGTTCCTCAACGCGGTGCGCAAGGCTGCCTGCGGGCCGTTCAAGACGGTGCTCGGGCCGGGCGCCGACGCCGACCATGCGCTGCATTTCCACCTCGACCTGGAACCGCGCCGCCACGGCGGCACTTTTTGCCAGTAAGCGCGATATCGAAAGTCTCGGGTCACGTCCGGCAAGAACAGCGCCGCAATTCCGCCGCATGCGTGAATGGGGCCGCTGATCTTTCCTTTACTCTTGGCGATTAATCTTGTGCCATTCGGGGACAAGGACGCCTTTCAATGGCTCGAAGACTTGGCGCCATGCTTGGCTTGGCGTTACGGAACAAGCGTGTGCGCGTCACGATCGCAGGGCTGGCCGCGGGCGTTACCATCGCGACGATATCGGCCTGTACGACGGGCGACGTCTTTGCGCTGCAGCCGGCCGTCGATGTCGGCAGCCAGACGGCAGCCGTGCCGCAGCCCGACGCGCCGCAATATTCCGGAATGCAGCGCCTCGTTCCGTCCAATCCCTACATGACCGAGGCCGCCTATCCGCGCATGGACGAGCCGATGTCGCCCGGCGAGCAGTTGCCGGCCAGCGAGATCGACTGCCGCAACGAGTTGAAGCGGATGGGCGTCGTCTATCAGGACATCCAGCCGATCCATGAAGGCCAGTGCGGCATCGATTTCCCGGTAAAAGTCTCGGCCATCGGCAGCGTCGCCATGAAGCCGGCGGCAACGCTGACCTGCAACATGGCCGCCACCTTTGCCGCCTGGACGAAGAACGAGCTGCAGCCGGCCGCCCGCTGGCGCTATTTCTCCGGCGTCAAGGCGATCCACCAAGGCTCCAGCTATTCCTGCCGCAACATCGCCGGCGAAGGCGTCCTCTCCGAGCACGGCAAGGGCAACGCGCTCGACGTCATGAGCATCGAGCTCAACAATGGCGACGACATCGATGTCCGCAAGCCCGGCCTGTTCGCCTTCCGCACGCGCGGCTTCCTCAACAATGTGCGCGCCGACGGTTGCGAGTATTTCACGACGGTGCTCGGCCCCGGCTACAATTACGACCACCGCAACCATTTCCATTTCGACATCAAGAACCGCAAAAGCGGCTACCGCGCCTGCCGCTAGATCAGCCTGGGGCTTCGGTGGCAGCGATGATCTGCCGGGCGACCAGATCCTGGATACGCCAAAGGTTTCTGTCGCGAATCCCGCTTTCCTCCAGTTTGGCGACCGTTCGGAAAAGATATTGCGCCGAGGAGCCCCAATGCCCGGCGGCGCGCGCCAGCGTGTGCGCAACCTGCTCCAGCGCCAGCTTGCCGGCATAGGCCCTTCCTTGGGGTGCGGCGACAAAGGCCAGTGCACGCAACGGTCCGTCCTTGGTCCGGAGCTTGATCCAGCAGGGGGCACATTGGTCGGCGGGTTCGCGTCTATTTCGCGACGAAGCAGTTGGACGATTTGCCCAAAATGGTCCTCCGACGGCAGCCGGTAGGCGATGCCGTTGCAACTGCCTCCCCGGTCGAGCGCCAGCATCAGCGCCGGCAACTCACGCGTTCCGCGCCAACGTGTCAGCGTCAGGCAGAATGAGCGATGCCACCCTGGCGCGGTGGCTGGACGCTGTTCTTCATAGATGAACTCCGGATTCCAGATCAGCGAGCCATAGGCAAAGACCCAGAGCGTCTCAGGCCGATATTGCGCAAGCAGCTGTTCGGCCAGATCGTCAAATTCGGCATCGCTGTGTTCGTCAGTTCCGGGCTCGGGACCGGGATCGGGCTCCATGCGCTCGACCCTCGCGACAAGCTCCCCGGTCAGCGCCATTTTCCTGTGGCTTGTCTTTGTCCGCCCCATTCGCACCCCCCCTTTAGCGATAACTAATGATAAATGGTCTCCAGATCGCTGGCCATTGATTTCCCATGATTATAGCGCAACAGATGCCATACGGGTCGGGCGGCATTCATGAGCCAACGAAGCTTAAGACGGCGGGCGGCAATCTGGCTGGCGGCGTTTTGTGCCTTCTATCTGGCGCTCGCCTATCTCGCCGCGCCGGAATTTTGGACCTGGCGGGAGCGCGGCTTCCGCACGCGGCCCTTCGAGATGGTGACGCACACGCCGCAAGGCATTCCCGGCGACCCGATCAATGTCGGCCTGGTCGGCACCGAGAAGGAAGTCGTCCACGCCTTCGCCGTCGCCGGCTGGGATACGGCCGATGCCGTGACGCTGCGGACCGCGATCGACATCGGCGAAAGCGTCTTGTTTTCCCGCCCCTACCCCGATGCGCCGATGAGCCGCCTTTTGTTCGAGGGCCGTGCCCAGGACCTCGCCTTCGAAAAGCCGATCGGAGGCAGCGCCGACCGGCGCCACCACGTCCGCTTCTGGCAGACGGATACGGTCGGCGACGACGGCCGTCCGCTCTGGCTGGGCGCCGCGAGCTTCGATCGCGGCGTCGGCCTCAGTCACGATACGGGCGCCGTCACCCACCATATCGGCCCCGACATCGACGCGGAGCGCGACTTCCTGATCGGCGACCTGAAGGCTGCCGATCTGCTGGCATCCACCAGCGAGATACCGGGGATCGGCGCCACCAAGGCAGGACGCAACGGCGGCGGCGATCCCTATTTTACCGACGGCATGGCCGTGATCGGCGTGCTGAAGACGCCGCAATGACGGCGCACCCGTCACGCGCGCGCTGACGCCTAAGGTGCGCGTCGTCATCGACGCGCTTGTCGGGCATTTCTCGGCGCCGATCTGGGATGCGGCTTGAACAGCGCGCCTGTCATGTTCCAAAAATACCGACAAGCTATTTTCGAATGCACTGCAGCAATGCTATTGACCGCCCATGCTTTATGTTGAAATCGCCGTCGTTGCCGTCCTCATCTGCGTGAACGGCCTTCTGGCAATGTCGGAGCTCGCCATCGTCTCGTCGCGGCCCGCCCGCCTCAAGGCGATGATCGACCGCAACGTCAAGGGCGCCGGCCGCGCGCTGGCGCTGGGCTCGAACCCTGGCAAATTCCTGTCCTCGGTGCAGATCGGCATCACGCTCGTCGGCGTTCTTTCGGGCGCGTTCTCGGGCGCGACCCTCGGCGAAAGGCTGGCGCAATATCTGGCCACGACCGGCATCCGCGAAAACATCGCCGACCCTGTCGGCGTCGGCATCGTCGTCGCAATCATCACCTATGCCTCGCTGATCGTCGGCGAGCTTGTGCCGAAGCAGATCGCGCTGCGCGATCCCGAGCGCGTCGCCGTCCGCGCGGCGCCCGCAATGACCATCATTGCCACCATCTCGGCGCCGCTCGTCTTCCTGCTCGACATTTCCGGCCGCGCCGTTCTGTGGCTGCTCGGCCAGGCCGGCGAGGCGGAAGAGAAGGTCACCGACGAGGAGATCAAGATGCTGGTCGCCGAGGCCGAGCATCACGGCACCATCGAATCCGACGAGCGCCGCATGATCGCCGGTGTCATGCGCCTCGGCGACCGCGCCGTGCGCGCCGTCATGACGCCGCGCACCGAGGTCGACTGGCTGAACCTGCAGTCCGACGAGACCGCCGTCAAAAAGCTTCTGATGGATACCCAGCACTCGCGCCTGCCCGTCGGCGACGGCAATGTCGACGCCATGGTCGGCGTCATCCAGACGCGCGACGTGCTGGCCGCCCTTCTCGCCGGCCAGGTGCTGGATCCGCGCCAGCATGTGCGCGCCGCCCCCATCGTGCATGACCAGGCCGACGCGCTCGACGTGCTGCAGAAGCTTAGGGAATCGGACGTGCCGATGGCGCTCGTTCATGACGAGTACGGCCATTTCGAAGGCATCGTCACGCCGGCCGACATCCTCGAAGCCATCACCGGCGTGTTCCGCTCCGACCTCGAGGCGGGCGAGGAAGAGAACGCCGTCAAGCGCGATGACGGCTCGTGGCTGCTGGCCGGCTACATGCAGGCCGACGAGATGGCTGAGGTGCTGGGCATCGACCTGCCCGAAAACCGCGACTACGAAACCGTCGCCGGCTATGTGCTGTCGCATCTCCACCATCTGCCGACGACCGGCGAGTGCGTCGACGCGCAAGGCTGGCGCTTCGAGGTGGTCGACCTCGACGGCCGCCGCATCGACAAGCTGATCGCCACCCGCCTGCCCGGCGGCCATCGCCCGGTGGCGCGCTGAGTGGCCGGAAAGGTTCGATTGGGCGTCGGGGCGGTTGGCGCGGCAGCCAAGCTTCGCTTCCTCACTTAGGATTGACGGTCAGAAAGCTTTGAAGTGCTGCGAAAGCGTCTATATCGGCAACCATGGATGCATCGAGCGAACACGCGCTGAACGACGAGCTTCTTTCAGACATCCAACGTCTGTCCTTCGACTATTTTCTGAAGGAGGCCAATCCGGTCAACGGCCTGGTCGCCGACCGCAACACCGCGGCATCGCCCGCCAGCATAGCCGCCGTCGGCCTCGCTTTGTCGTCCTATCCTGTCGGAGTCGAGCGCGGTTTCATGACGCGCGTCGCCGCGGTCGAGCGGACGCTCGCCACGCTCCGCTTCTTCTGGAATGCGCCGCATGGGCCGGAGCCCGACGCCACCGGCTACAAGGGCTTCTATTATCATTTCCTCGACATGCGGACCGGACGCCGCGTCTGGAACTGCGAATTGTCCACCATCGATACCGCGCTTCTGCTTGCCGGTGTCCTGACGGCCGGCGCCTATTTCGACGCCGACGACGAGTTCGAACTGGAGATCCGCCGGCTCGCCGATGCGCTCTACCGCCGCGCCGACTGGCGCTGGGCCCAGCATGGCGGCGCCACCGTCACCCATGGCTGGCGGCCCGAAAAAGGCTTCCTGCGTTACCGCTGGGAAGGCTATGACGAGGCGCTGATCCTCTACATGCTGGGCCTCGGCTCGCCGACTTTCCCATTGTCGCCCGAGAGCTACGCCGCCTGGCTGCCGAGCTATAGATGGAAGAAGATCTATGGCCGGGACCTTGTCTATGCCGGTCCGCTCTTCATCCATCAGTTCTCGCATATCTGGATCGATTTTCGCGGCATTCGCGATGCCTTCATGCGCAATGTCGGCAGCGACTATTTCGAGAACAGCCGGCAGGCGACCTTTCTCCAGCGCGACTATGCCATCCGCAATCCCAAGGGCTTCACCGGCTACGGGGAGAATTGCTGGGGCCTCACGGCCAGCGACGGCCCGGGCCCGCAACAGAAGCAGGCCGGTGGACGCCGCTTCTTCGGCTATCTGGCGCGCGGCGCGCCCTTCGGTCCCGATGACGGCACGCTGTCGCCTTGGGCGGCGATCGCCTCGTTGCCGTTTGCGCCGGAGATCGTGCTGCCGGCGCTGCGCTACTTCCACGAAATCGACCTGCACGACGGCAATCCCTACGGCTTCACCGCGAGCTTCAATCCAACGATCGCCGCCATTGAAGGCCGGCCTTGCGGCTGGGTGTCGCCGGACCATCTCGGCATCAATCAGGGGCCGATAGTGTTGATGATCGAGAATTACAGGTCCGATTTCCTGTGGCGGCTGATGCGAAGCGTGCCGGCAATTGCCACGGGCCTGCGACGGGCCGGATTTTCGGGCGGCTGGCTGTAAGGATGAGCCTACTCTTCGTATGGTAGGGCAGCGTCCGCACCGGCCTCTGCCGGTTGCGCTCAATGGGCATCCGGCGGCGGCGCCTTCGGCGTCACGTTGGGCAGGAACGGCACCAGCGCCGTGGCGATGACGAAAGCCCCGTGATGACCAGGAACGCATCGGCATAGGCCATCGTCGAGGCCTCGCGACTTCCGCAAATTAAAAAGGGCGGCGCAAGCGCCGCCCCTCGGGAGGATAGTCCACGCAGGCTCTTTAAGCGGCCTGGGCTTCGCCGGCGATCGCGTCGGCGGCGCGGGCGGCCTTCAACACCTTCGCCCACCAGGCGACGTCGTTGACCAGCGCGGCGGCGGCCTGGTTCAGATGCTCGATGTCCTCGAGCTTCTTCTCGCCCTGGCGCACCGCAAGGAAATCGCTCCAGGCGATATGGACGGCCGACTTGACCGGCGCCATCTGCAGCTCGACGGCGATCAGGCGGAGCTGTTCGACCGCGCGCGCACCGCCGACCGAGCCATAGCCGACAAAACCGGCCGGCTTCTTGTTCCATTCATTGGCAGCGTAATCGATGGCGTTCTTCAAGACACCGGTCGGAGCGTGATTGTATTCGGCGGCGGTGAAGATGAAGCCGTCGAACTCGGCGACCTTCTTCTGCCAGCGCTGCGCCACTTCGTTCTGCGACGGCGCCCAGGCGGAGGAAGCGACCTCGTCGAAGAAAGGCAGCGGCCAGTCGCGCAGATCGACGATCTCGACGTCGATATCGGCGTGCGACTTGGCGATCTTGGCGATCCACTGCGTCGGCACGTCGGCGAAGCGGGCGGCGCGCGTCGAACCGACGACAATGGCGATTTTGGGTTTGGACATAAGGGGCTCTCCTTGCGGGAATTTCTGGTATCGTTTGGATACCGGCGCTATATGTGATACTGACAAATCGGCGCGCAAGGAGGCACGTTTTTGTTACTGAGGCACCCGCACATCACCGAGGACTGCCGTGCCGTGTCGGAGATCCTGCAACGGGTCGGTGACAAATGGACCGTGCTCGTGGTCGGCAAGCTGGGCGACGGGGCGATGCGCTTCAACGAGTTGCGCGCCGCCGTCGGCGGCATTTCGCAAAAGATGCTGACCACCACCTTGCGCGGTCTGGAACGCGATGGGTTCGTGACGCGAAAAGTGTTTCCGACCATTCCGCCACGTGTCGATTACGAGCTGACCCCGCTCGGCCACGAGCTGCTCGTGCCGGTCGGCGCGCTCGGCGAATGGGCGCGCAAGAACACCAATCGGGTCCGCGAAGCGCGCGCGAAATTCGACAGCCAGCAGGCTTGAAACCCTTGTAGTTCAATGGTTTCTGAACCATTGGATGAACCGTGCGGCTCGGCGCCGGCCCTGTCTCGCGTTTCGCTTCGATCAAATCCGCTGCGGTCTCGCCGCTAGCCTCGCTGGTGTCTCCGCGCAACCGCCTCGACAAGAAGGGCTGTCTTTAGCCGGCCACGCATCAGGCGTTTGGATTGGTGCTGCCGCAGCACGCCGTCGAGCAGCTTTCCGATTGCGCGGCCCTCTTGCCGGCCACCGCGTGATCCCGCATGCAGGCGACGCGTGGAAGGTCTTTCCTGACCTCCCTATAGGCCGTTATGCCGAGCAGGCAGACCAGGGCAATAAGGGCTGCCACGAGCCAGCCGTTCAGCATATGTTGACGCATTGTTGTCCCCTCGCGACCTCAAAGTGGGGCGCGAAGGCAACCATTGGATGTCGCGACGCGCATCTCCCACGCGGGCGTTGTTACAAAACGGCAAGCCTGGGGAGAATCGGGTATCCAGTCAGATCTCGGCCGGAACCGGCTTCGGGTTGCCTTCGCCGTCGAGCGCGACCATGACGAAATCGGCATGGGTGACCTTTTCCATCAGGTCGGAAAGGTAGCGCTGCGCCCAGGCCTCGACCTTGAGCACCATCGAGGTGCGGCCGACGCGCTCGACATGGGTGTAGATGCAAAGCGTGTCGCCGATCTTCATCGGCTTGGCGAAGGACATCTCCTTGACCGCGGCGGTGACCACGCGCCCCTTGGCGCGCTCGGCGGCGCGGATGCCGCAGGCAAGGTCCATCTGCGCCATAACCCAGCCGCCGAAGATGTCGCCGGCGGCATTGGCGTCGGAGGGCATGGCAAGCGTCCTCAAAGTGAGATCGCCGAGAGGTTTTCCGTCCGCGTAATGCACCATGGCGAAATCCTTGGAGGTCGGTTGCTGTTGCGTAGCAATGCGACCGCCATGTCGCAAGCTTTGGTGAAAGCGAAATGCACGCCGCTTCGCCGGTCGCTTTTTTCACAAGCCATGCCGGAAGCCACGGCGACGCCGCGAGCCGGCAATGTCTAGGGTAAGCCTGACATTGCGGAGCCGCCCACACCATCATGCAGACTTATGATTTCATCGTCGTCGGCTCCGGTTCGGCCGGTTCGGTCGTTGCCGACAGGCTGTCGGCGTCGGGCCGCTTCTCGGTGCTGGTGCTGGAGGCCGGCGGAACCGATCAGCGGTTCTACGTCCAGATGCCGCTCGGCTACGGCAAGACCTTCTTCGATCCGGCCGTCAACTGGAACTACAAGGCCGAGCCGGATCCCGGTCTCGCCGGCAATGCCGACCACTGGCCGCGCGGCAAGCTGCTCGGCGGCTCGAGCTCCATCAACGCCATGGTCTTCATCCGCGGCGCGCGCGAGGATTTCGACGCCTGGGCCGCCGCCGGCAATCCCGGCTGGGGCTATGACGACCTCCTGCCCTCCTTCAAGGCGATGGAAGACAATGCGGCCGGCGCCGACCGGTGGCGCGGCGTCGGCGGTCCGCTGCGCGTCACCGACTGCACGAACGCGGTGCATCCGCTGACCAAGCGCTATCTTGCCGCCGCCCAACAGGCCGGACTGCCGTTCAATCCGGACTTCAACGGCGCCTCCCAGGAAGGCGTTGGCGTCTACCAGATCACGACGAAGAACGGCCGCCGCATGTCGGCGGCCCGAGCTTTCCTGCGGCCCGCGATGAAGCGCGGCAACGTCCGCGTCGAGACAAAGGCGCTGGCGACGAAAATCCTGTTCGAGGGCAAGCGCGCCGTCGGCGTCGAATACGAGCAGAACGGCGAAACGAAAACTGTCCGCGCCGGCCGCGAGGTGATCCTCTGCGGTGGCTCGATCAACTCGCCACAGCTGCTGCAGCTTTCCGGCATCGGCCCGTCGGCGCTGCTCGGCAATCTCGACATCCCGGTCATTCACGCCAACGACAATATCGGCGCCAACCTGCAGGACCATGTCGGCATCAACTATACTTTCAAGGGCAAGGTCCCGACGCTCAACCAGATCCTGCGCCCATGGTGGGGCAAGCTGCTGGTCGGCATGCAATACATACTGACACGCTCAGGCCCGCTGTCGCTGTCGATGAACAATGCCGGCGGCTTCTTCCGCACCGACCCGTCGATGGCGCGGCCGAACATGCAGCTCTATTTCCAGGCCTTCTCGACCGTCATCCCGAAGAGCGGCGAGCGTCCGATCCTGACGCCCGACCCCTGGCCAGGCTTCTCGATCGGCCTGTCCAACTGCCGGCCGTCGAGCCGCGGCGAGATCATGATCCGCTCGAACAACCCGCGCGACTATCCCAGGATCACAGCCAACGCCTATTCGACCAATGCCGATGTCGACGAGATGCTGGCGGCGGTGAAGTTCGTGCGCAAGATCGCCGCGATGCCGGCGATGGCAGAGATCATCGAGGAAGAGGTGCTGCCCGGCCCCTCGATAAGGTCGGACGCCGACTTGATCCAGGATTTCAGGAAACGCTCGGGCACCGTCTATCACCCCGTCTCGACTTGCCGCATGGGGCCGGACGCATCGCGCGCCGTGGTCGATCCCCGGCTGAAAGTGCACGGGCTGGACGCCTTGCGGGTCATCGACGCTTCGATTTTCCCCGACAACATCACGGGCAACACCAATGCCGCTTCGATCCTGACCGGATGGAAAGGCGCCGACCTGATTCTGGAGGACCACAAATGAAAATCACCGACGTGAAGACCTGGGTTGTCGGCAACCCGCCGCCCGGCATCGGCGGCAAGTATTTCATCTTCGTCAAGCTCACCACCGACGGCGGGGTGGCCGGCTATGGCGAAGCCTACAACGCCACCTTCTCCGCGCATGTCACCGCCAGGATGATCGAGGACATGGCCGAACGCTATCTCGTCGGCCGCGATCCGCACGACATCGAGAATTTCTTCCGCCGCGCCTATTCCTCCGGCTTCACCCAGCGCCCCGACGTCTCCGGCATGGGCTGCTTCTCGGCGCTCGAAATGGCCTGCTGGGACATCGTCGGCAAGGAAGCCGGCAAGCCGGTCTACAAGCTGCTCGGCGGCCAGGTGCACGAGACGCTGCGCTCCTACACCTATCTCTATCCGCACACCGGCAGCGTCCATTCGGAAGATGCGCGCGGCAAGAACGTCTACAACGACCCCGACATGGCCGCCGCCTGCGCGCTCGAATATGTCGAGCAGGGCTTCAACGCCGTGAAGCTCGATCCGGCTGGCCCCTACACCGCCTATGACGGCCATCAGCCGCGTCTGATCGACATCGACCTTTCGGCGCGCATGATCAAGGCGATCCGCGAGGCGGTCGGCACCAGGGCCGACATCCTGTTCGGCACGCATGGCCAGTTCACCGCATCCGGCGCGCTGCGCATGGCGCGCGCCATCGAGCCCTATGATCCGCTGTGGTTCGAGGAGCCGGTGCCGCCGGACATGCCGGAGGTGATGGCGCAGGTCGCCCGCGGCACGTCGATCCCGGTCGCCACCGGCGAAAGGCTGACGACGAAGTTCGAATTCGCCCGTGTCATCGAGAACCGCGCCGCGACCATCCTGCAGCCGGACCTCGGCCGCTCCGGCGGCATCCTCGAAACCAAGAAGATCGCCGCCATGGCCGAGGCCTATCACATCCAGATCGCGCCGCACTGCTATTGCGGGCCGATCGTCGGCGCCGCCAACATCCAGCTTGCGGCGACGCTACCCAATTTCCTCATCCTCGAATCGCTGAAGCAGTGGGACGGTTTCCACGAAAAACTGCTCAAGAAGAAGATCGAATGGCAGGACGGCAACGTCATCCCCTCGAAAGAGCCGGGCCTCGGCGTCGAGCTCAACGAGGAAGTCTGCGACGCGCATCCCTATAGCGGCAAGGACCTGCATCTGCAGATGATGCAGACCCCGTTGATGCCGTGACCCTCGCCTACGCCTTCATTGGGCTTGGCCATCTCGGCGGCAACCTTGCCGCCAGCCTACTGCGCAATGGTTTTGCCGTCACCGTCGTCCGCGACCCGGCGGCGGTCGAGCGCCTCGTCGCGCTTGGCGCCACGGCGGCTGCGAGCCCGGCGGAAGCCGCTGCCCGCGCCGGCAACGCGATAACCTGCCTGCCATCGCCGAAGGTCAGCGAGGCGGTGCTCGCCGGCCCCGACGGATTGCTTCAAGGCCTGCCCGCGGGCGGCACCTGGATCGAGATGTCGACAAATGGCCGTGACGAGATCCTGCGGCTTGCCGCAATCGCCTCGGCGAAGGGCATCGAGACGCTGGAATGCCCGGTGACCGGCGGCGTGCATCTGGCGGCGGCGGGCAGGATCACCGCGCTGGTCGGCGGCGATGCCGCACTCTACGAACGCCATCGATTAGCCATCGAGGCGATGTGCGCGAAGTCGTTCCTGATGGGCCCTGTCGGCTCGGCGGCGGTGATCAAGGTCATCACCAACATGCTCGCCTTCATCCATCTCGTCGCCGCCGGCGAGGCGCTGATGCTCGCCAGAAAGGGCGGGCTCGACCTCGCCCAGGCCTACCACGCCATCGTCGCCTCATCCGGCAACAGCTTCGTCCACGAGACCGAAAGCCAGCTCGTGCTCAACGGCTCCTACGACATCGGCTTCACCATGGACCTGGCGCTGAAGGACCTCGGCTTCGCGCTGGCCATGGGCAGGGATTTCGGCGCGCCGCTCGATCTGGCGTCACGCGTCAACGCGATTTTCGAGGAGGGCAAGCGCACCTATGGCGGCGATGCCTGGTCGACCCAGATCGTCAAGCTTCTGGAGGATGCGGTCGGGACGGAACTGCGCGCGCCGGGCTTCCCTGCCAAGCTCGAACTGTAATCCGGCAAAAATTTAGCCAGCTATTTCAACCATCTGGCCGTGCCAGCGGAATCAAGCTCTCAGCCAGTTGATTCAACCTCGCAGCGTCAGCGCGCCGGGCAGGACCTCGAAGGTCGCCGGAATCCGGCCCGGGGACTCGCCGTCTATGTCGACCAGCGCGCCGTTCTTCTCGACATCGCCGAGCGGCTCGACCAGCACCTTGCGGCCACGCAGGATAGTGATTGCCGGATGGTTGCGATGGCGGCCGCCATAGAGCAGGCGAAGGTCGCGGATCAAGCCGAGTTTGCCGGCGGCCCGCAGGATAACGATGTCGAACTGGCCGTCGGCGAGCTCGGCGTCCGGCGCGATCATCATCCCGCCGCCGAAGAATTTGCCGTTGGCCACCGCCACCAGCGCCATGCGCGCCTCGACCGGCTCGCCGTCGTCGATGGTGATCCGGACGTCCTGGAAGCGGTAGCGGACGAACTCCAGCACGGTGCGCCAGAAGAACAGCGCCTTGGCCGACACCCTGCCCTTGCGCTTGTCGGCATTGATGGCGCGATCCGTCGCGCCGGACAGGCCAAGGCTGGCGATATTGATGAAGTGGCGGCTGGCCAGCGCGCCGTGGTCGTCGATGTAGCAGATGCGGCCGGCGTCGATCTTGCGGCCCTCGGCATCGGCGATTTGCTTGACCGAGGCGCCTATGCCGCGCGGCAGGCCAAGCCCGCGCGCGAAGTCGATGCCGGTGCCGCAAGGCAGAAGTCCAAGCGCGCTTTCGCGGCCGCTCTCTTGCCGTGCCTGCAGCAGCCCGTCGGCCACCTCGCTGGCGGTGCCGTCGCCGCCGGCCGCGATCACCAGGTCGCATCCGCCGGCGGCGAGGTCGATCGCCAGCCGCTCGGCGTCGCCGCAGGCTTGCGTCTCGCGCAGGTCGAAATCGCCGAAATTGGTCTTGAGCGACGCCGCCGCCTCCGCCCAATGCCGCTTGAGCCTGCCGCCTCCGGCAATCGGATTGAGCACCACCCCGACCTTCAAGCCGACCTCCCCCGAGGCACGTCGCGCAAAATGCGCGGCGGAATCCGCGCCGGCGCCCAAAGTCTTTTGCCGGCCCAAACTCTTTTGCCGACATTGAAACGCGGACCGGGCGGCGGAGCAAGGCTCGAACACCCAAGGTCGCTAAAAAAGCGGGGCAGGCTGTCTAAGGGGTTCGGCCGGCAGCTTCCGAAGCTTTTGCCATTGGTCCCCGATAATCCCGCTATCCACAGGCACGCCGGCATTCCCCAGACCCCTTATCCGGCGTACATTCAACCCATCTCAGGCGGCCACTGAACGCCCCAGCCGAAAGGCAAAAAGCGCAAGGCGGATTTCCTGAGGCCCGTACGGCCCAGAACGAGAGCAGGCTTGCCTGTTGGAGGGACGGATGCCGAGACCTACGGGTGCCGCGGAAAGCGTGCCAACGCCGACGGCGGACCGATGCTGCCATGAAGGCCGGTAAAAACCTTCGATGGCACGCTGGGCGAAGCCCGCAAGGGTGGAGATCGGCGTGGTCTGGAACGGGAGCTGCCCTCGGGTGGCGACTGGCAGGACCGTCAAAATCAAGGCTGGCCTGGCGCGACGACTTTACAGGAGTTGCTGCCTTAACCGGTTCCTGATCTGACAGGGAGGCGCTGGGAGAAATCCCAGCGCCAACTGTCTTTTTGGGAATGGCTTTCCAGGCAGTTTGGCGCGATGCCTCGCCAGCGGGCGAGTGCTGCCGGCGGAGATCGCCGGCGCCGGTAACCTGTTTTGCGCTTTGTGCGGAGCCGGGCTGTTCGCCGCGCCAAAATCGGCTAACGTTCAGCGTGACGTGAAGGGGGATGCTTCATGCCGCTGATCCGCAAGCTTGCCGTCGCCAGCATCTTCGCCGACCGTGCCGGCTTATGCATGGCGATATGCCGGCCCCTCGACCCGGGCGCGGCCTGACATGTTCCTGCTGCGCTGGCTGAGACGGCTCATCAAGACAATTCTCTGGCTGGTCGTTATCGTGGTGCTGATCCCAGTCGTCGGGCTTGCCTACGGCTTTCTCACCACCACCACACTCGACAAGATTCCATTGCCCGGCATCACCGACGGTGCTCCGCCGGCACAACTCGCCGCGAAGGTCCGGCAAGCGATACCGGATTATCAGTCGCCCGCGCCGTCGACCCGGCTGGCTTACCTGAAATGGGCGACCGTCCATGCCGCGCACGACTACGCCACCTTTGTCGAAAAGGATCAGCCGAGCGGCTTTCCCTATTGGGCCTATGTCGGCCATTACTGGCAGGACTATGCAACGATTATCCGTGTGACGTCCGCTCGCGGCATCGACATCCTCGATTACGTCGCGCCAACGCTCATCGGCACCGGCCTGACGATCAACTACGCCATCCAGTGGGCCTACGAGAACACGGTCGGCCGCATCACCGAGGCAACCGCCGGCAAGCGCGTCGCGGCCGACATCTACCAGGCCAGGGTCGCCGCCGATTACGCCGGCTTTCTCGACAGGGCGCCCTGGTACGCGTTTCCCTATGCCGAAGAGCGCGCCGGCCTGTTTGCGGTCGAGCCCGCCGCCGGCGACGACTCCATCCGCACCAGCGAACGCAAGCTCGCCTTCGGCCTGGCCGACACGGTCAAGCAATGGTGCGCCGATCTCAGCAAATCGGCGTTGGCCGCCGCCGGCGATCCGAGCCCGCCCGACATCCATGTCTGGGCCAAGGGCCCGGTCGGCGAGGCGGCGCGCAACGAGCCGGATACGCTTCTCGAGCGCGATCTCGGCGGCGACGGCACCATCTTCGTCACCAGCCGCTCGCAAGCCTTTACCGGGATGGTCCCGCGCCTGATCGACAAGGGAATCTCCTTCGTCGAGATCGGCGGCAAGGACGAGATCATGATCACGGCGACCTCGGGCGCGGAAATCATCGCCCCCGACGGCTCGCGCATCCTGTTCAGCCAGCCGATCCCTGTATCGCCCCGACACGCGCCGCACGGCGCTGACCGTCGCCGTGCGCAAGCTGCATTTGGTCCTGGCCGCTCTGGCCAAGGCCGGTGCCGAATTGGAACATGTCTACGCCGACGACTGAGGCATTTCGGCCACAGTCGCCGACTGAGCAACCTTCGGAAACGGCCCGTCATCCACATTTCACAATGGCGGCCAAATCCCGCCTTGTTCGGCGCGGATTGATGCAAGCGGTTGGGGAGGCAATTTCGAAGGGACAAGACCGTGATCAAGACCGCCCTTGTCGCCATGACCATCGTCGGCTGCGACTGCGATGCCAAGCTGTGCGAATATATCGGCGAGACGCCGGCCAAATGGACGACGATCGCCGACTGCGAGGCGGCGATGAAGAGCCAGATGCTGCACCAGCGCAATTTCAACTATCCGCTGGTTTCAGGCATCTGCCGCGTCAAGGGCTCGGCCTCTTCCTCCGAGCTTGCCGCGAAAGCCTCCAGGCCGGATCTGAAGCCCAGGAACCGCGTCGTCGAAACCATCGCCCCGCTGCCGCCCGAGCTCGACCATCGCCCGAGCGCCCCGGTCGGCGCAACGGTGACCGCCAGCGAAACGGAATCGGCAAAGCCCGTCGCCTTCGATAGGTCGGTCGATGGCGGCCGCGCCGTGCTTTACCGCACCAAGGCCGGCTATGCCGTGGTCAAGACCGATCTCAGCCGCGCCGCTGGCGCAACGGTGGACGCGGCGAAGCGCTCGGCGAACTGGCTGGCCGGCCTGACGGGTCTGTAAGCCAGTCCAAGGCGTGTGGAGATTCAGGGCGGGCCGGCCTCACCTGAAGATCGGACACCTTACAGCTTGATCTTCAAGGTCTCCCAGAACTTGTCGATCAGCGGTTGTTCGGTCGCATTGTCCTGATCGCCGATGCGCGTGATGAAGAGCAGTCCCCGATCGGCGGTGCCGAAGCCGACGATCTCGAAATCCGCACTGTCTGTGCGCGTTTTGACGGTGGCCCTGAGGCCCGTCAACTCCTTGCCGTCGGCAAGCTTGCGGCTCGTCGGCTGCTGCGTCAGCTGCCCACCCGCCTGGACCGTTTCCTTGGTCATCTCCTGCAGCATCAGCTGGTTGAGGGAAACCGGATTTATCCTGTCGTATTTCTGCACCACGACGAGGGTGCCGAGCGCCGAAGCCATGAGATACTGGGCGATGCCGTCGCCGAGATCGGTCTTGGTGACCGAATTGCTGCTCGAATGGACGAAGGAGAATGCGCCGCCGGAGAAGGTCGCGAAATCATTGTGATCGATCCGCACCTTGCTGGTCCTGTCGCCGGGCAAGGTCACGTCGACATCCTCGCCCGGATCGATGTCGATCGTCACGCCGTCGATGGTCAGCTTGAACGCCTTCGGGTCGTCGGCACGGGCAGGCCCGGCGCAAAGCACGATCGCCGCGAACGCCGCTGCCGCAAATCTCGGTCGCATATCCTGCCCTCTCCGCGCAGTTCCATTCAACGTATTCGATTTCTTCGGCAGCCGGGTCTTCCTGCTTATCATACCCAGCTGACGATCAGCGTGGGCCACTTAGCAAAACCACGGATGATTGTCGCAATGGCAGGCGTCCGCCGATGGCTTCAATAGCTTGGCGGCGAACCGCAGTTCGATTGATAATGCCGACATATTACAGGAAGATAGTGGCCTTGACTGGGGTTGGGGGGTGTCATGACAATTGCCGTTCGTATCGCGCTATGCCTGCTGCTGGCGCTCGCTCCTTTGCATGCCTGGGCGGAAGGCGACGACAAGGCCATGATGATCGCCTCCGACGACGCCGAGATGGCGGCGGCGATCGCAAGGGCGCGATCCAGCCTGGATGAATTCCTGGCTTTGGCCGACGCTCCGCCGCCGGGAACCGACAAGTTCAAGCTGAAGGTGATGATCGTCGACGGAAATGCGACGGAGCATTTCTGGGTCATCCCCTTCAAGCGGACCGACGCCGGCTTCGTCGGCATATTGGCGAACGAGCCGGAAATCGTCCGCAACGTCGCCCTCGGCCAGAAAATCGAATTCACCAGGGACGACATCTCCGACTGGGGCTACACCAGGAACGGCCGCCAGGTCGGCAGCTTTACCGTCTGCGTGATGCTCAAGAAGATGTCGAAGGAAGAGGCGGATTACATGCGTTCTGCATACGGCTTCGATTGCTGAACCCTATCCGGCCGCTTCGTCCTTCGCGCCGATCTTGCGCACCAGCGCCGCCGTCGCCAGCATGGCGCCGAGATCGGTGATCATCGGCGCGACATGAATGCTGTAGTCGATCGGCTGCGAGATATCCGGAAGCTCGAAGAAGTTCTTCGACCGCGGCATCAACAGAAAGCCGTCGCTGCCGCCGAGCGCCACCCGCGCCTGGTCGTAGGGCCATGTCTCGCGCAGCCAGGTCAGCGCCCGCGCCATCCGGCCGGTGACCAGCGGCCGCGCCGCCTCGACATTGTCGGTGCGGAATTCATAGGCGGCGTCGAGGTCTTCGACGCCGGAGGACAGTTCCTGCATCTTGCTGGCGAACATGCCGCGGAAGAAATGCGCCACCTTGCCGGCCTTGCGTGCGGCAACCAGTGTGCCCGGGAACGGCTCGATGGTCTCGAAGGCGACGATGACGCCCTTGAAGGCGATCGTCTCGCTTTTGCCGGAGCCTTCCCAGAGCTTGGCCTCGTAAAGCTCGAAGGGAAAATCCTCGTAGCGCCCGGAAATGACGTCGTCGAAGCTCTGGCGGTTGAAAGCGCCGACGGTTTCGCGCGGCATCCTGTCGAAGGAGTTCGGCCGCGTTCCGTGCTGGTAGCGCACGTCGCGCACGAAACCGAAGATCATCGGCAGCAGCGTGTCGCGGAAGGATTGCTGCAGCCGGGTCGCCGGCCTCAGCGCCTGGAAATAGAGCACCACCGCCGCGGCCATGCCGCCAAGATAGAGAAAGACATGCGGCGTGGAGAGCCACTGTTCGTGAGGATCGGCGGCGGCGTTGAACAGCCAGGCAATGAGCGCGACGAAGACGAGGGCCAGGCCGACGAACACGGGGATCCGCCAGCGGACCTGTTTCTGGGCTGACGCCCGTTTCGCCTCATAGTCCTCGATGCCGCGCCTGATGCCTGCGATCGCCGCTTCGCTCGGCATGAAATCCACTGCTTCCATGGCCACCCCCGGCCGCCGCTGAGATGCGGCCATGATAGCGGCTTTTGCGCGAAAGTCGCCTGCGCTCGCTGCGATCGGCGGCCAGAGCATTCCAGGAAAAGTGTGAAACGGTTTTTCCGTCCGGAGTTGCGTCAAAACAAATAGCTAGGGCAGTTCGTCGTTTCCGTGAAACGAAGAACTGCTCTAGTTCCGCGAGGCTGCGAAAATCGTCGCCAGCCGGGCCGTTACCCGCGGCTTGAGCGCCCAGTCGAGCGCCTCCACCGACACCAGCCGCTCATGGCTGCCTGCCCGCAGCCGCATGAAGAAATGCATCTTGTAGGCGGCGATGGCGCCGCGCGTGGCCGGATCGGCGCTGACATCGACAACGAATACCGAGCCGATGCGTGCCGGCCACGGCAGTCTGGCAAAGGCGGTTCCGAGGAAATCGCCAAGCCCATAGGCGATCACGCTGTCGCCGATGCGCTCGATGGGCTGCAAAACATGCGCGTGATGCCCTGCGATCAGCCGGGCGCCGCGATCCGCCAGTCGCCTCGCCAACGCCCGCGTCGCCGGCCGTGGAAAATGCCGGAACTCCCAGTCCCAGTGCGGCACCGCGCAAAGCAAGTCGATGCCGGAAGCGTCGCGCGGCCATTCGGCGGGATCGCTGCGCATCGAGATGCGTTCTTCAAACGGCGCGGCGTCCGTGTTGCGCCACAGCGTGAAGGCCGCAAAGCCGATCGTCAGCGATCCGGCCGCATGATGCTGGACCGGTCCGCCCGCAACCGTGCCGATGGTCCGGATCCCGAGTCGGTTCAGCGCCGCGAGCGTTTCCTCGAAACCGGCAATGTCCTGATCGAGCATATGGTTGTTAGCCAGGGACAGAACGAGCCTGTCGCGCGCGATGCCGGCAGTTGCAAGCGCATCGGCCAGGAAGCGCTCGCCCATCGCGTGATGCGTGCCGAGCCACGTGCCTATGATCGCGCGTGGGCGTTCGACGATCGGGCTTTCGCAATTGCCGACCACGAGGTCGGCGGATGAAAGCAGCGCGGCGATCGCCGGATCGCATTCCGGCGCATCGCGATTGGCGACTGCCGAAATGTCGCCGACGAACGCCAGCCGCACCTTCCGCGTTGGCTGCGGATCGATCAGCGTCGCCGCCGGCGCCGCGAAACCGTCCCGGTCGCCGGCAAGCGACGGTCGCAGCAGGCGCGGCAGCCACGACAGTTTGTAGGAAAGCGGATAATTCGACACGGGCAGGTCCAGTTTCGCCCTGTGTAGACTGTCTGACGGGCCGGTTGAAGCCGGGCGCCATTGCGAAAACGGACCCGCTGATCTGGAGGACCGGAGAACGCCTCGAGCCAAATACGTGTATGCTCGCGGTATGAGTGGAGGGCAATGACGATGCGTAGAGCGATCCTTGCAGCAGCCTTGTTTGCATTCCTGCCGGCATCCTTCGCGTGGGCGGAGATTCCGGACGCGGCCAAGTCCATGTTTGAGGCGAAGAGCGTTGCCGACCGCAACGCGGCGCTGTCGACGCTGGAGGCGGCAGCGGCCAGGGACCCGGCAGCGGCCTATGCCGCGGGCGCCGGCGAATTCTTCACCGCCCTGGAACTCCTCGCCACCGGCCTGCATCGGCATGGGTTCGAGAGCCCGAAATCCTTCATGCTGCCGCTGATGCAATTGCCCGTGCCGGACAATCCCAACCCGCAACCGCTGACCTATGAAGAATTCCGCGCCATCCTTGTCGCCTTCCGTGACCGGCTGGAAAAATCCGCTGCAACGCTGGGCTCGGTGCCGGCCGATGCCGATATCGGCATGATTGTCGACCTCACCCGCGTCGGCATCGACCTCAACGAGGATGGCAAGCTCGCTCCCGACGAAAGCATTGCCGCCATCATGACGTCGCTCGCGCATGGCAGCATCGACACCAGCGATGCAGCACCCTCGTTGACCTTCCGCTTCGACCGCGCCGACGGCTTCTGGCTGCAAGGCTACGCCGAATTCCTGATGGCGCAGGCCGATTTCTGGCTGGCGCATGACTTCAAGGGCATGTTCGACGGCTCCTTCCACATGCTGTTCCCGCGCGCGAAACTGCCCTTGCAGGATGCGCTGGTACCGCCGGATGGCGGCATGAGCGGCAACATCTTTGCCTCGGAATGGCGCTTCGCCGACTTCGTCTCGCTGGTGCACCTCGTCAACTGGCCGGTGGTCGAGCCGGAGCGCCGGCGGGCCGCGCGCCGCCACTTGCTGGAGATGATCCGGCTGTCGCGCGAGGACTGGAAAGCGATCCTGGCCGAGACCGACAATGACCGCGAATGGCTGCCTGGACCGCAGCAGAAAGGCGTCAATCCGCTGACCGGCCTCGAGGTCGGCGAGCAGCAGGTGACCGCCTGGCTCGCCGCGCTGACCATGGCCGAGGATCTTCTGGAAGGCCGCGTGCTGCTGCCGCATTTCCGCGTCACCGGCAGGGGCATCAACATGAAGCGCTTCTTCGACGAGCCGAAACCTTTCGACCTCGTGCTCTCGATCACCGGCCCCGGCATCGCGCCTTATCTCGAAAGCGGCAGGATCCTCGCCGGTGACGATTTCGACCAGATCCAGCGCGAATTCGGCGGCGCCGGTTTCCTGACTTTCGCGCTGTGGTTCAACTGAGGACCTATCCCACAGGCTAAAGAATAGCCCCCTGGTAAAGCACCGCCTGTGCCTCTTGCGGCGCGAAGCGACGGGCCAGCGTGCGGAACGCGCTGTGGACGCCGTCACGGTCGAGGTTGCAGCTTCTGAGGTGGCGGACCGCCAATGTCGGATCGAATTCGGTGCGCCCGTGCAGGACCCGCTGATTGTCGAAGACCAGCACCTCGCCGGGCTGCAGCTGGTGCCGGAACTGGTTCGCCGGATCGCAGATCAGCCGCGTCAGCTCGGCAAGCGCCTCGATCAGCCCATCGATCTCGTCGACGGCGCCGGCCTGCGGCGCCAGGCAGCGATCGTTGAAGCGCATGCCGGTGACGGCGCCGGTCGCGTCTAGGCTGATGACATGCGCCTCGGCGCTGAAGAACACGTCGCCGGCGTGCTCGCGATGGAATGTCACGCCATGCCGGGTCAGCAGGTCGAACAAATGAGGCGTGTTCGTGCGCATCTGTTCGGCGACCTGAAAACCGTCGACCATCAGCGATGTGCCGCCGCTGCCGGCGCCGGTCCTGATGGCATGGAAGAAGATGAAGCCCGGCGGCGAATAGCGGAACGGCTCGTCCGTGTGCGGGATCTGCGCCCGCGCCGTCTCTCCGGCCACCCGCGCGTCAGGTCGTGAGATGAGATCGAAGACCTTGCCGTAGCTGGTCTCGCGCACCGGACCGTAGCGGCCGGCGACACGCAGCGTCGCCTCGGGCTCGGCCGGAACGCCGGTCAGCATGGCGACGCCGTGGTCGCGCAAGGCGCGCAGCGAGTGGAAAAGCGCCTCGTCGTCCTCGACCACGGCATCGAAGGCGAAGCGACCGAGCCGCCTCGAGAGATCGCTGTTCCACAGTTTCGGATGGAAGCGTGGCGCGCCGAAATCGCCGACCCGTCCGGCATAGACAGCCAGAAAGCCCGCCGCGAAACGGGAGGCATGGCCGTCCTGCCAGACCACATCCATTGTCCCGTCGGACGAGATTTCGACCGACGTCGCCCGGATATCGGCGGGAACGTCGGCGGGCGTCAGCCAGCGCTTTCCGGAAGCGGTGTCGCCGCATATCTCGCATTCGCAGGCAAGCCGCAGCCAGCGCATCGACAGCCTGCCGGCGCTGCCGTCGTCGAATTCGACCGCGATGCGTGCTCCCTCGTTGCGCATCGATCGGAGCGAGCAGGGCGGCGCAAAAGCCTGATTAACGGGAATGGACTGCGTTTGCATATCGAGCATGACTTGGCATCCTAAGTTGAGCTGGCTTCAACGCTAGGTCGGCGGTAGCCCACATAGCAAACGAGTTTGTTTTCGTAAGTTTTGAGGTAAGCTCAATCCATGATGTTTCTTCGCCACCTCCCTTTGTCGGCTTTGCGGGCGCTCGCCGCCGCCGCGCGCACCGGCAGTCTCACGCGCGCCGCCGACGAGCTCGGTGTCACGCCGGGCGCCGTCGGCCATCAGTTGCGGCAGCTGGAGGACCGGCTTGGCGTCAAGCTGGTCAGGCGCGAGGGCAACGGCATCGCGCTCACGCGCATCGCCGAAGCGGCGCTGCCCGACATCGACCGCGGCTTCGACGCGCTGGCGTCCGGGCTGCGGCGGCTGCGTTTCGAGCGCCGCGCCGATACGTTCACCGTCGCAGCCGATCCGTCCTTCGCCTCGCTTTGGCTGGCGCCGCGCCTTGGCAATGTCCGCGCGGCTCTCGGCAGGCTGGATGTGCGCGTCGTCGTGTCGATCGCGTTGGATTCGATGCTGGAGGAAGGCATCGACCTCGCCATCAGCTACCGCAACAGCTCGGCGAAGCACCTCGCTTCGGCCGAGCTCTTCACCGAAAGGGTAGTCCCGGCCTGCGCCCCGGCGTTGATCGGGAACCGCTCCGACCGGGACGGCGCCGGGATGCTCGACCGCCTGCCTCTGCTGCATATCGATCAGACCATGGGCGACGACGTCTATCCCACATGGGAGAACTGGTTCACCGCCGCCGGCCGACAGCGCAAGAACATCGACCACGGACCGCGGTTCCCCTTGACCGTACTGGCCGCGCAGGCCGCGATCTCCGGGATGGGCGCGCTGCTCGCCAGCGAACTGGTACTGAGACAGCATTTCCGCTCCGGGCAGCTCGTCGAGATTGCCAGCGAGATTCCGGCATTGACCATCAGGCGCCGTCTGGTCTGGCCGGTGGATGGACCCAAGGCCCGCCGCGCCGCCGCCATCGCCGCGGCACTTGCCTCGACCGCGACAGCGGACGCCAGCGATCCCCAGCTCGCTACGTCATGACGCCTCTCCTGACAGCCTGCTGTCAGCAGCGTCCGCGCGCGGCCGGCGCCGTTTCACTCGGCTCTTTCCATTTTGGCCGAGTCCACCCATATTCCGGTCATGGCCAGACATCCTGACAAGAAGACGCCTTCGCCGGCGCAAGATGACGCGCCGAAGCGGCGCAGTCCGCTGACGGAATTCCTCGATGCCGCCGAGCCGCTGAAGCCCGGTGGTTTTGACGAGGCGCCGCAGGCCGACTTTTCCGGCGCGCCGCTGACCGGCTCGATCTCCGATTGGGCCGGGCAGATCGAGCGCGAGGCGGAAAAGCAGCCGAAGGCGAAGGTCCCGAAGAAGATCCCCGAGCGCTCGTCGGCGCCCGGCCGCACGGCGCGCGGCACCTCGATGGGGGGCGCTGCGTCGGCGCGCGAGCGCACCGCGGCCGGCCTCAATCCGATCGCCGGCCTCGACGTCTCGCTGGAAGAAGCCGAGACGATGACGTCCAGCGGCGTAACCGCCACGGTGGCAGCACTGTCGGCACTGATCGAATCCGGCAATCCCCTGCACAAGGACGGCGTGCTTTGGACGCCGCACCGTCCCGAGCGCCCGGAAAAGTCCGAAGGCGGCATCGCCATCAAGATGGTGTCGGATTTCGAGCCGGCCGGCGACCAGCCGACCGCGATCAAGGATCTCGTCGAAGGCGTCGGCAGCAACGACCGCACCCAGGTGCTTCTCGGGGTCACCGGCTCGGGCAAGACCTTCACCATGGCCAAGGTGATCGAGGAAACGCAGCGTCCTGCCCTGATCCTGGCGCCCAACAAGACGCTGGCCGCGCAGCTCTATGCCGAGTTCAAGAAATTCTTCCCCGAAAACGCGGTCGAGTATTTCGTCTCCTACTACGACTATTACCAGCCGGAGGCCTATGTGCCCCGGACCGACACCTTCATCGAAAAGGAATCCTCGATCAACGAGCAGATCGACCGCATGCGCCATTCGGCGACGCGTTCGCTGCTCGAGCGCGACGACGTCATCATCGTCGCCTCGGTGTCCTGCATTTACGGTATCGGCTCGGTCGAGACCTATACGGCGATGACCTTCCAGATGCAGATCGGCGACCGGCTCGACCAGCGCGCCCTGCTCGCCGATCTCGTCGCCCAGCAGTACAAGCGCCAGGACATCAATTTCGTCCGCGGCTCCTTCCGCGTGCGCGGCGACACCATCGAGATCTTCCCGGCCCACCTGGAAGACCGCGCCTGGCGCATCTCGATGTTCGGCGACGAGATCGAGTCCATCACCGAGTTCGACCCGCTGACCGGCCAGAAGACCGGCGAGCTGAAAAGCGTCAAGATCTACGCCAATTCGCACTATGTGACGCCGCGCCCGACCTTGAATCAAGCCATCAAGTCTATCAAGGAAGAGCTCAAGCTTCGCTTGCAAGAGCTTGAAAAGGCTGGCCGCCTGCTGGAGGCGCAGCGGCTGGAGCAGCGCACCCGCTTCGACCTGGAGATGCTTGAGGCGACCGGTTCCTGCGCCGGCATCGAAAACTATTCGCGCTATCTAACCGGACGCCAGCCGGGCGATCCGCCGCCAACCTTGTTCGAATACATTCCCGACAACGCGCTGGTCTTCATCGACGAAAGCCACGTTACCGTGCCGCAGATCGGCGGCATGTATCGCGGCGACTTCCGCCGCAAGGCGACCTTGGCCGAGTACGGTTTCCGCCTGCCTTCCTGCATGGACAACCGGCCGCTTCGCTTCGAGGAATGGGACGCCATGCGCCCGCTGTCGGTGGCGGTTTCGGCGACGCCGGGCAGTTGGGAACTCGACCAGTCCGGCGGCGTCTTCGCCGAGCAGGTCATCCGCCCGACCGGCCTGATCGACCCGCCGGTCGAGGTGCGTCCGGCCAAGAGCCAGGTCGACGACGTCGTCGGCGAGATCCGCGACACGACAAGGGCCGGCTACCGCACGCTGGTCACAGTGCTGACCAAGCGCATGGCCGAGGACCTCACCGAATACCTGCATGAGAACGGCATCCGCGTCCGCTACATGCATTCCGATATCGACACGCTGGAGCGTATCGAGATCCTGCGCGATCTGCGCCTCGGCGCCTTCGACGTGCTGGTCGGCATCAACCTGTTGCGCGAGGGCCTCGACATTCCCGAATGCGGCTTCGTCGCCATTCTCGATGCCGACAAGGAAGGTTTCCTGCGTTCGGAAACGTCGCTGATCCAGACCATCGGCCGCGCCGCCCGTAACGTCGATGGCAAGGTCATCCTCTACGCCGACCAGATCACCGGCTCGATGGAGCGGGCGATGGCGGAGACCAACCGCCGCCGCGAGAAGCAGATGGAGTGGAATCTCGCCAACGGCATCACGCCGGAATCGGTCAAGTCGCGCATCGCCGACATCCTCGACTCGGTCTACGAGAAGGACCATGTCCGCGCCGACATCTCGCAGTTCACCGACGATGCCGGGGCGATGATCGGCAACAACCTCAAGACCCATCTCGAGGCGTTGGACAAGCAGATGCGCGATGCCGCCGCCAATCTCGACTTCGAGAAGGCGGCGCGCGTCCGCGACGAGATCAAGCGGCTGCGCGAGATGGAGCTCGCCATCTCCGACGATCCGCTGGCGCGCGAGGTGGAAGGGCAAAGTCCTGCATCGGGCCGCGAAAAGGGCAAGCACAACAAGGGCGTGGCCAAACATCGTACGGTCGAGGAACAGGAGCGGTTCCGCAAGCTCGATGAAGCGCGTGCCGCCGACGAAGCGGCCAAAGCTGCCCGGCCCAACCTGTTCCGCAAGCCGCATCTCGACGAGATGGGCGCCGACGGTGCCGTGCCGGTGAAGAAGCCGCTTTTCGCCAAGCCGTCGATCGACGACATGGGCCCCGGCACCGACATGACGACCCCGGCCGGCGCCGTCTCGCGTTCGCTGTTCAAGAAGCAGAGCGCGCAGGAAGCGCATGGTTCCGATTTCGGCATTCCCGGCGACCGCAGCAAACCGCTGTTCCGCAAGAACTCGCTTGACGAGATGACGGTGCGCCGCACCGAGAAGCCCGTCGAAGGCAAGAAGCCGGCTAAGCCGCAGCCGATCTCCCCCCCTGGGGGCGAAATGTCCGGCAGGACAGAGGGGGGCGCGAAGGAACGCGACGACAAACCCATCGTCCGCCAGCGCGCCGGCATCGGCTCCTACGAGGATCCAGCCGACGAGCGCCGCCAGAAACGCCGGCCGGGCAAGACCGGGCGGCCGGGGCAGTAGCGCCTTTTCCTTCTCCGCTTGTGGGAGAAAGAAAGTGCGGCCCACTTGCCCTCACCCTCGCCTTTGATGTAGTCGCTCAGCATACTCGAACGTCTGGAAAGGAGGGCTGCGTGAACTACTATCACCATCGTCAGCGTGGCCCGATTTGTGCCCTGCGGGCTTGCTTGCAGGGCTGACCAGGACGGTCCGGGTTTTCCCGCTTCGATTTTTGGTCTGCCCTTCGTGGTGCCGCTGAGTGTGGCCTGATGGCCTGCCGGCGCACCGTCAAAGTGCATTGAGCCGCTAGGCGGTGGTGACGATTTAACTATTTGAGCCAGATGGCGATAGCGGCGAGTTTGACGAAGCCCATGAAGTTGGCG